>NZ_JASGEX010000084.1:0-24767 GCF_047606085.1 Parafilimonas sp. | reverse complement strand
GGCGGCAGCTATCTTCATCGGCATACCTGCTGAAAAATTCTGACATATTCATAGCTAATTATTTTAGACAAAAATACTAATATAATTAGCTATTTCCAAATTACGGATAGTCATTATTCTTTTTTAAAATATTTCACTTGTTTGCCAATTATCTTCTTCATCTGCTATTAATCCTAATTCCGGGTTATACTTTTTGTTTGTTATCCAATATCGTTGCTCTTCCATTTTATTCTTTCTGGCGAATACGGAAATGTCAGACTTTAGGTTATCTGTAGATCGCCATTGAGCAAATCGTCCTTTTCTGATTTGCACTTTCTGGCTCTCGGCGTTAATAAAATCAAATTCTGTAAGATATAGCTCGTAAGTTTTCTTGTTGGATTGCGGTAATATTTTTACTCCGTCAAATTGCCTGTAAAAATCTTCCTCGGACTTTTTGTTCTTCTTCATTGGCGATAATAACTGTAATGCTTCCTGAAAATAATTGTACTGGTCATCAAACTTTTTTTTATCATCCACGTTCCAGGCCGAATACACTTCATCAATTGAATTTTGAAGTAGAGCTTCATCTATTACGCCACCATCATTTGCTATCAATTGCAATGCCGACAGTGTTTTTTGAATCGTTTCCTTATTGTAAATGTAAAAATAACTTTCTTCATTCTCGGTAAATACATAACAAGGGCAAATGCCTTTTTCTCTTTTTCTATTCACCCTGCCAAAACGCTGAATTAATGCATCAATAGGAGCCGGTTCAGTATAAATCATATCATAATCAATATCCAAACTTACTTCAATTGCCTGCGTACCTATCAATAGTTGCACGTCTTCATTCATCAGTTTTTTTTCTTTTTTTGAACGGTCGGCCCCGGAAAAGGAGCCATGTAATAAAACACACTTGTCGTTTTGAATTTCTTTTGTAAGTTCTTTATATGTTTGTTGAGACGATTTTACTGTATTGCAAACCACCAATACTTTTTTTCCATTAGCTATTTGCTGTTTAATCTCTTTCAGGTTATCTTTTAATAAACCCGGTTTTAAAATAACCTTATGACGTTTAAATCTTTCATAAAGAACGTTGTCGGCTTTAACCAGCTCAAAAGTTCCAATGCTTTGCTCCAACTCCTGAAGAAAAAAACGCGGCATAGTAGCAGTCATAATCATCACTTTTGCCTGTAAATATTTGGTAGCAAATTCCAGCAACAACTTTATCTGTGCAAAAGTTTCAGGATTGTATGCATGTATTTCATCAAAAACTAAATAACAACCTGCCATTTCCATAAATCCCTGTTCGTATCCTTTCAACCCGAACAAATGTTTTAATAGTTGAAAAGGCGTAACAATTTTAACTGGTGTAACAATGCTTTTGAACACTTCTTTAATGTGACGAATGCTCTCCTTTTTGGCGGTTGTATTATATTGTAAATCATCAAAATAATTATTGAGATAGTCACTTAGCTTACCGTGCAGCATTCCCGTTTTTCCATTGCCTATTGCCTTGTCCAGTCTTTGGTACATGGCACTGATAGATGCTGTGAACGGAAGAATGTAAAACACTCGTCCTTGTCCATTATGCTTTATCTGGTTTTGAAGCCACAAAAATGCGCTCTCTGTTTTTCCTGAACCTGTGGGAGCAGTTAAGATAATGTTTTGGTGTATTTGTGAACAACTTAATTGATGCTGGTAAAAATCCAATCCGCTTTGTTGTAGGGTTATATGTTGTCTGCTCAAAAACCCAAAATCATCATCATTTAATATTTTTACATCGGTAATCTTTGCCGACCCCAAATGATCTGCCCATTTCAAACCACCAAATAACAACATCAGTGTAAAGTAATCTTTCTGATTTAATGTAATTGATGACTTGTTGTACAAGCGGATTAAACCTTCTATTGATTTTGGCTGAAAGGATTGAACAGGAACAGAGTATAATGCGAGGATTGTCAAGACCTCTTTTATATTCACCGATTCTTTAAACGATTCTGAAAAACTTTTTCGGTCTTCAAGTGAGGGCAACATCCCAAAACTATCCCCCGTTTCGTAAAAGGCTAATTGTTGTTGTAGTGTTTCAAAATCTTTATGATGCCCTGCTACCGCTAATTTTATAAGATGCAGTATGTCTTTTTCATAACCAACTAACGCATCTATAAATGGAATAGAGAACAGTTCGTGACGCTGGTATTTCCATTGATTAGGCTTTCCATTCAACAGCAGTTGAAAATCTTTGTGGGCTTTTCCCAAATCGTGGCAAATAATAGCAACTTTAAGCAAGTCCCAGAAATGCATACCCAAGCCTGAAATTTCCGCAGCCTTAGGAAAAGCTTTTTGTAGAAAACCAAAAATCACCAGGCAGTCATCAATGTGTTCTTTCAATGACACAGCCTGAATGTTATTTACAACGTCTTTCGATTTTGCAAGCAAAGCCATTATTCAAAGTTCAATTCGTGAAAATAAATATCCACCGCATTACCTGTGGAAAGAATGTCCCGGTAGGTATCAAGAACCGTTTCTATTTTGTTGGGTTTATGGTTAATGATACTATAAGCCTCTGTTCCCAGGTTTTTTCTTGGAAATTCATCTGTGAAATATTTAGGTAGAGCCTGAATTTGTCCGGGCAAATGATGGCGAAATGGAATAATCTGCCCACGAATATTGGTTGAATAATCCACGGGTTCCATTGCAACTTTTTCCGAAATATTGGTTACAGACGCTAGGTCGTTCATCCTGCCTAATAAAAGTTGAAAATAAGGCGCGGCAAAGAAGTCTGCAATTTGTTTATCCGGCGTGTATATACGCAAAAAGGTATTGAACAAAAATTTTCGGAGAATGATATTTGACTTTGCGTTGTTGGTAGGCTTGCCATCTTTACTGCTGATCTGGTAAATAGTTTCCAGGTCTTCTCCTTCTCCCTCATATTGAAAATAGTAGCCTAATTGTAAACTCGTATGGTTCAGGTACTTTCCGGCAGCAGCGTTAATAAGTCCCAGCACTGTACTCACAGGAGGAACTTCCAGCGTTGGCTGCGTACCACTTATCAGGTTGGGATAGCGGAAACTTGCCGTCCAGCTTTCAATATCAATCTTATACACTTCCATGTTATGGTAATTGTGTTTTTACCTGTTCGCAGTACTGGTCAACCGCCTGGTTGATGGTTAATACCTTTACATTTTCAAATTCTGCTTCCAATGCTTTCAATGAATCATTGCACTCATCCATAAAACCGCTGCGTTTACCTATATAGACAGTTCCTTTAATCTGTTCTTTATAATCGTTTAAAACTTCTTTAAGTCCTTCGATGTTTAATAATGCCCTTTCACTTTTTTGCCCTTCGCCTACGGCAATATGAGAGAAAGGGTGATTGCCAGAGGTGGTTGTTGCAAGTATGATAAATTTGGGTGTAACATCTGCCATGTTATTGGTTTGCATAGCACCACCTGAAATTGTTTTAAGGGCAGATATGGTTTCAACAATACGTTTTTCCCGAACAGATTTCTCTAATTGCACTAATTTCTGTGGTTCGCCTGATTTCGTTTTTACATACGGGTCGTCAATTTCTTTAACAAGATCCTGACTGATATATTCAGATTTCAATTCATCGCTCAAATTTTTGAATCCCGTTTTATTGTAACTTGAAAACAAACCCACTTGATTTAGGTCAATAGAGAACATCCCTTTCATTATCGCTGAATATTCCATTTTGCTATAAAGAACCGGATTCCCCTCATGACGTGTCATGCTGGAAGAGTGTTCTTCTGTTGATGTTGAAGAAACCGAAACAATCACTGAATTTTTTAACGGAGAAACTCTTGTTGCAGATACATTTTCTGTTTCCTCCTTTCCTTTCTTATTTAGAATTGGATTTCCATCTCCATCTCTTTTTAAGTCTTTAAGTGCCTTCATGTAACCAAATACATCATCATCAGGATATTTTGCAGGATTACAAGCCGTAAAAGTTTGATTTTTGTCATCTACTTTTATTATTGGAGACATTATCCATCCAAAGTCATTTTTCAGCGTTTCCCTCCACCAATATCGCCATGCTTGCCCTGACACATAAGTGTATGTTTTTCCGTTTTTATACAATTTTTTTGTTGCAACCGCATTGTCGAAATTACTGCTGCTGCTTTTGCCAGCATTATTAAGTGCTACTACATCTACATCAAGCAGTATGAAGCCTTGTGTTTTTAAATTCATTTTATTAGTTTTTAAAAGTTAATCAATTTCGTTTTCAATTTCCTCTTCTTCCAGTTCCACATCTACAGATTTGTTCATTTCATGCAATCGTTGATAGATAGCAATCAGAAGCAGATCTCGTATTTCATTCCAATAAGTGCCATCAGGAAATAAATAATTTGCATAATCATCCATTGTAATTAATGGCTTCTCTTTATCGGGATGCTTTATGTTATATCCCGACACAAGCGTTAACAAATACCTTCGTAAGTCATTGCTGCTACGCTGCCCGTTAATTCGGGTTATTGCTTTCTTTATTTCATCATCGCCGCTATCGGCAATAATAAAATCTGCCAGTTCTAATATTTTGGCAAGTGTACGTTTATCCATATTTCTTATATTTATTTGGTATTGTTCAACAATTTGAAAACTAAATGCCTCTTTTTTACTATGCCAGAGTACAAGACGGCGAAAACCTTCTGAATTTCCATTCAATAAATATTCAAATGACCTGTTTCTCCAAACCCTATATGTCTCGTAACTGACCTGCTCTTTAGCATTTTTCCATTCCTTGGTACTGGCATCATAAACAGCATTCTTAAATTTGGAACTACTGTATTGTCGAAAGACAAAATTGTTCCAGTCTTTTTTGTGATATAAAAGACAGTAAGCATAAAATGCAAAAATGGTAGCTGGAAATGTAATTAAACTTATTGTTGGGCTCGCCCCAAAATTGGTAAAATGAAACAGGTTGAGTGTTACATCTTTTGTATAGCTCTGTTCACTCTCCTGATCGTATGTAGCCGTTTTAACTCCTTCAATGCATTGCCGGGCATAATCAAAAATGGCATTAACAGGGTTGGAAAAATCAGACCGAAGAATTGACTTGGATATATTACTTCCAAGCGCCCTTATATTTTCTTCGATATTTTTCTCAACAAAAAATCTTGTTACGTCAGGTTTATTGCTTATTAATACCGCAACCTTATCCCCTAATTGTTCCACGCCTAAGGGTACGAAGAAAATTCGGATCAATGCTTCTTTTGAAAGTTGCAAGCCACTTTCAAATCCATGATGAAAATTGATTAGCGTAGCTGAACCGGACATTATATGGTTGTCTCTCGCGGCCGGAAAAACTTTCGTTTTTTGTCCTGTAATCCGGCAATATCCTTCTTCGCCGCCAATGCCATCAATTAAATTTTTATAGTATTCAATCGTTTTATTGTATCCTTTTTGTCCTTTGTTAGAGTTATGAGTAATGGTAGAGTTTAGGAAAAAGCTGTGCAGGTTATTATCCCATTTATTTACATAAATATCTGTAGCATACTCTACTAAACCTATTATGGATTTTTCAGGCCACTTATTTTGCAAGTCTTCAAAAACGAATCCTCCTATATCAGCGAATGGGTCTCCAGTAGAACAGATATATTGCTTATTATTCATTCCTATTTATTTAGTACTTCCAGAAAAAATATCCATTGCAAAGTTCACAGGCTTTACATTCTTTAAAATCAGAACATCCGCAATGGCTGCAAACTTTTGGTTTATTTATTAGTTTAATACTTTTGATCATAAAATACTTTTGTCAAAAGTATATTTTTTTCAATTCTCAATAATTATGGTTAATACTTCAATGTCATTAACTTAAGGAAATGGTCTTCAAATTTTGTAGATTTGCAACTGCCCTAAGAGATAGGGGTTAAATTTCCTGAACTTTTACAATCTACATTATTATCGCAAATAATTGAAACAATAAATACAACCATTGACAATGAAACATTCATTAGTAAGCAAAGGATTGGCGACAACTCCTTTACAAGAGATAGGGTGTTCACATTCAGGGTTTTACTTGTTTTTCTTATGACCAACCTGCAAAAATCACTTCAACGGGAAATAGCTTGTTTTACCGAAGCTATATCATCGGAAGGGGGCAGTATCCCCGAGGTGAGCAAGGCTGCTTTCTGCAAGGCACGCAAAAAGCTAAAGCCGGAAGCCTTTAAAGAGCTATCAGAAATTGCGCTGAATGTGTTTTATAAAAATGCTTCCGAAGTGCAACGCTGGCATGGTTTTAGGCTGCTGGCTACAGATGGCAGTACGGTGGAGCTACCCAACAGCAAAGCCATACAGGCAGATTATGATGTATTCAAAACCCGTTCGGACGGTAAAGCCATTTGCATGGGCAGAACGCTTAGCATTTACGACCCGCTAAATCATACCACCCTCTACGGTGCATTGGCCGCCATGGCCGAATCGGAACCTCCATGCTTTGGGAGGCCTTGCCCGATATGGCTTTGAGAGATACCGACCTGTTTATCTTTGATCGTTACTACGCTTCCCACCTTCTAATGTTTTATCTGAACCAAAGAAACACACAGTTTTGTTTTCGCATGAAAAAGAATTGGTGGAAAGTGGTTGAAGATTTTTACAACAGTGGCAGCCAAAGCCGGGTTGTAGAGATAGCGCTGCCCCAAAAAGACCGCGACAAAGCGATGGAGTTGGGCATTAAGCAAACAACATTACAGGTGCGGCTTGTGCGTGTGGAGCTTGAAAGTGGTGAAACAGAGATATTGCTGACCTCCCTTACCGATGGGCAGCAGTACAGCGTTGCAGGCATGAAACAGCTTTATGGCTTGCGCTGGCCTGTGGAAGAAAGCTATAAAGCGTTCAAGCATAAAGTATGTGTAGAGAATTTTTCGGGCAAATCCCCACAGGCGTTATTGCAGGATTTTTATGTAAAAATATTTATCATGAACCTTACGGCAGTTGCCGTAAAGCCCATCAACAAAGCACTCGAAAAACAAGCAGTGAAAGTAAAGCATACGCACCAGGTAAACTTTACCGAAGCCATTTTCATGATGCGAAATGCCGTAGTTTCTTTTTTTATTAGCCAAAACATCAAACAAAACCTACTCAAAATATGGCGAAGGCTGATGAAAGTAACGGAACCTGTCAGGCCCGGTCGAAAATTTAAGCGCCCCAAACTGCCCAAACGAAAGTTTCACATGAACTATAAGCAAACTTAAAGCCTTAAGTTAATGACATTGGTTAATACTTATTATTTTTGCCTGAATCCTATTGGAATTGAAATATTCTGAATAATTATATTTCACATTTAATCGCACCACACGGATTTGCCGGCTAAATTTTAGCCGGTTTTCATTTCCACACACCCGCACCCCATACTATTATACACCCCAGCCCCTGCATTCAACAATAACTCCACAAACCTTTTCTCTGCTGTTACCTGCAACACCAAATTTAACCAGCCACGAATTTTCGTTTCTTCCGGTTTCCCGTATTTAATGGTCATTAAACGGGATTTAAATGGCTGTTTCACCGGCGCCACTTCCAGCATCAGTAAAGCCGATGATGCCGTAGCTTCATCATAGCAGGTGGCTATTTTGTTTCGCCAGTTATATACCAGGCTGTCTGCAAAGCGATCATCATCCGGCGATAAAAAAACATAGTTCCCTTTTTCATTCTGCAAACCGGCTACAACAGGGGAGAGTGGCTCCAGGTGCATGCGCACTATTTCATTTTCTTTATACCCTTGCAAAACATCCGGCAAACCCTCCACTGATCTTATTGCAAAACCGGTTTTGGATTTTGCATCTGCTATATCAATTTTTTCCGATTGAAAAAGGCCTTTCACAAAACTTTCCATCGCCTGCGGCAAATGAAAAGCTACCTGGAAACTCAGTTCATTACCCAGCAACCGCATACGGTCGCCTTCAATTTTGAAGGGAACATTTATTTGGGAGAAAGTAAAAAACTTAAACCCTTTACCATATCCTTTCTGGTGCAGAAAAGATGCATACCCGTTATCGCCTTTGGCTATAATGCGGTAAATGGCTGCTGAGAGCGGGTATTGATAGTTAAGCGGTATGCATGCATTAACCTGGCTGGTGATGAGGGTTAGTTGTAAACGCATATTATTTTGGCTGCAATGTTAATTATGCCGAAAGATAACTTCATTTTTGATAGATAAACAAATAAAATATTTACATGTATTAAAGAATATCCGCTCCTTAAATCAGGCAGTTTAATTTTTTACTTTTACTCAGTTTAAAGGAATGTTCAGGCATAATCTCTCTGGGAACAGCAGAAAAACTGCACGCCGGATCAATGGCAGCGAAGAAAACAGTTTTGCCGCAAAACCATTAAGGCAAAAAAAAATTAAGCTTTAAAATCGGGGCTTGCCTTTGAAACTCCGGGGGCATATCTTCTGGACCGGCCTTTTAAAGACAGTCTCCGGGGTGAGGTCTGAAAAAGAAATGTTATTCACTAATTTATCCCTTACGCTCTATAAAACAAAAAAGCAGTTGCGAAGTTCACAACTGCTTGATTTTTATGTGGGCCCACCTGGGCTTGAACCAGGGACCCCCTGATTATGAGTCAGGTGCTCTGACCAGCTGAGCTATAGGCCCGGCATTGCTGCCAAAAAAGGAGCGCAAAAATAATCAAATCATTCAAACTGCAAAGTTCATTTTTCACATACTATTTTTGCCGCATGCAAAAACCTAAGAATATCATCTTCGACCTGGGTGGTGTGATCCTGAATATTGATTTCAGGCAAACTGCGCTTGCATTTGCCGAATTGGGCATTGGCAATTTCAATGAGTATTATACGCTGCAATCTGTAACGCCGTTATTCGAAAAGCTGGAAACCGGCGCTATCTCGCCGGATGATTTTTATGACGGGTTTCGCCACCTGGCAAAAATGCCTGCACTTACAAATGATCAGATCAGAGATGCCTGGAATGCTTTATTGCTTGACTTTCCGCCGGAACGCATCGCCTGGCTTAAAAAAATAAAAGAAACATACAATATTTTTCTCTTATCCAATACCAACCAGATTCACTACGATGCATTTACCCAAATCTACCGCAGGCAGATAGAAGATGCCAGCTTTGATGATCTTTTTATAACGGCATACTATTCTCATACGCTTGGATTGCGCAAACCGGCCAGGGAAGTTTTTGAAACTGTGCTGGCAAAAGAAAAACTGCCTGCCGGGGAAACCGTTTTTATTGATGATTCTTTAGCCAATGTGGAGGCTGCACAATCCGTAGGGTTGCAGGGTATTCATTTGCCTTCGCCCAAAACAGTGTTTGATATCGGTTTGTAATGCTTATACTTTCCAGGAACAAAAAAGGGCTGCGCTGCCTGGCCCCGGTTGCCCGCCTTCTTACAAACTTCCTGGTGCTTCGCATATATGCCTCGTCAATAAAATGGCCTGGTTCCCCGGAACGTTAATTATGTAAAGATGCCATATACAGTTATGATAAATTAAAAATGCATATTACATGCAATGATTATGTTTGCAGCCCCGAAGCTTTGCCTTCTGTTAAACGAACGATACGCAGATCAACTAAAATATAAAACCATCAAATAAAAAATCTTAACCATTTAAATCATAACTATGAAGAAATATGCTGATATAGGCCTGATAGGGCTTGCCGTAATGGGAGAAAACCTGGTGCTTAACATGGAGAGTAAAGGTTTCACCGTTGCCGTTTATAACAGAACGGTAGAGAAAGTTGACAAATTCATTCAGGGCAGGGGCGCAGGCAAAAACTTTATTGGCACCCATTCTGTTGAAGAACTGGTGGCCTCCCTTGAAAGACCGCGTAAAGTAATGATGCTGGTAAAAGCGGGCAGCCCGGTTGATGATTTCATCGGGCAGATTATTCCCTTTCTTGAACCGGGCGATATTATTATTGATGGCGGCAATTCTCATTTTCCCGATACGATCCGCCGCACAAAATATGTGGAAAGCAAAGGATTTCTCTATATAGGAACGGGTGTTTCCGGCGGAGAAATAGGAGCGCTTCGCGGCCCCTCCATTATGCCGGGAGGCAGCGCTGCGGCATGGCCTGCAGTGAAAAATATTTTTCAGTCAATTGCAGCAAAAGTGGAAGATGGTTCACCCTGCTGTGATTGGGTTGGCAGCGACGGCGCCGGCCATTTTGTAAAAATGGTGCATAATGGCATTGAATATGGCGATATGCAGATCATTTGCGAAGCATACCAGTTCATGAAAGACCTGCTGGGAATGAGCACAGATGACATGCATGAGGTTTTTAAAAAATGGAATACCGAAGAGCTGGATTCTTACCTTATAGAAATTACGGCCGATATAATGGCGTATAAAGATACAGATGGCGTGCCTGTGCTGGATAAGATACTGGATGCTGCCGGCCAGAAAGGTACCGGTAAATGGACAGGCACCGTGGCGCTTGATATGGGCGTGCCGTTAACGCTCATTGCAGAATCTGTTTTTTCCCGCATGCTGTCAGCCCAGAAAGATAGGCGTGTTGAAGCATCGAAAGTGCTTACCGGGCCCGGATCCGAATTTACCGGGGATAAAAAACGCATGCTGGATGATTTGAAAATGGCGCTGTATGGAGCCAAGCTCATTTCTTACGCCCAGGGATACGACCTGCTGATGGCTGCCGCAAAAGAATACAAATGGGATTTGCATTATGGCGATATAGCCCTTATGTGGCGGGGTGGTTGTATCATACGTTCAGCTTTTCTGGGCGACATTAAAAAAGCATTTGATAAAAACCCCAATTTATCGCACCTGCTGCTTGATTCATTTTTTGCCGGGAAAACGGAAGCAGCCCAGAACGGCTGGCGCAGGGTTTGTGCTGCCGCATTAAGCAATGGCATTCCGGTGCCTGCATTGGCATCGGCGCTTTGTTATTTTGATGGTTTCCGCACCGAAAGACTGCCGGCTAACCTGCTGCAGGCGCAACGCGATTATTTTGGCGCGCACACGTATGAACGTGTTGACAGGCCCCGCGGGGAATATTTCCATACAAACTGGACGGGTGAAGGAGCGGATACAGTGTCAACTGCATACAATGCCTGATCGTTTTTACAATTAATAAAACAAAAAAGCTGCCTGGTAAAAGCGGCTTTTTTACTTGTTAGCCGGAGAAAAAGCGCATTGGGCCTGTTTACAGAAAAGCCAGTGGAAGGAGGTCATATCAATCTGTAAAAGTGTATTAAGTACACAAAAAAATGCCTGAATAGTATTGTAAATTAATCAATTATAAAATCAATGTTTCGTATTTTGTCGTTATGAGATAAATTTTAGGGCGATAGCGAAAAAAAATCAATTGTATCCCTTTTTATGTGCAGCAACACTTATATTGCAACAGTTAGCCTTTACTGCTTATCTTTTTAAATTAATAAAGTATGAAGACTGCTCACGAAATAATCTGGCAAAAGAAAGCCCCCGATAATTTTATTGATGCGGATGCATTGGTAATTGAGGCACTGAACGAATTGAACAAGGTAAACCTTAGTTATCTTATAGTAAAAGATAAAGATGACGTAACCGGTATTTTCAGCGAAAGGGATTATGCAAGAAAAGTTGCCTTGCAGGGCCGTTCAAGCCGTGAAACAAAGGTAAAGGAAGTTATGTCAACCGATTTACCGGAAGTGCAGGGCAATGATTCGGTTCAGCATTGCATGAATTTATTGGCAGAGCATGGACGGCGTTATATTATTGTGAGAGATCAGGGCAAATTTGAAGGCGTTATTACCATTCATGATCTTTTAAGAGAGGTGTTGCTGCATGGTGAAAGAGTGCTTGATGTTCGCATAACCAGTACATTAATAGAAATTAATGAACGCCCTCCAAGAGTATATTAAAGTTAGTATGCAATATAGTTGTAGCGCCGGCCTCACAGCCGGCTTTTTATTTTGTAATATAATACTGCTGCTTATTCCTTCCCTGATAATGTCCCTTCCCGGAATATTCGTTTTTAAAACAATTATTGCAGAACAATCTTAATGTTTTGTTATGTAAGGTGCAACGTATAATTCCTCTTTTGTTCCTGGCTACATTTGTATCACTCATCTGTTTATTCAATAAAGTTCAGATATCACAGGCTGGTAGTGCAATAATTGTTTGCTTTCGCAGGAGAATGATTCCTGTATTTAATAATTATTAAAGGAGGCCATTATTCATGAAGTCATTATTACTCTCTTTTCAGTTTATTTTAATCAGCAGCTTTTTGCTGGCACAGCATACGGGCATTGCCATCACCGGTATTATTATGGATAGCGCCACACAAAAACCTTTGCCCGGCACAACGGTTACCATTAGTTTTAAAGGCCAGGATGGAATGGTTAGCAGGTCGAAGGTTTCAAACCTTGACGGAAGATTTACAGTAGAAAGCATTGCGGCCAAAAACGAAATTATGCTCCAGGCTTCGTCAATAGGTTATGCTGCTGTCTCAAAAAAAATAAACCTGGCGGGTTATGCTAAAAAGGGCAATGCCATTGATATTGGCACTCTGCATTTAACGGTGCAGGCAAATGCATTGCAAACTGTTGTTGTTACAGCGCAGGCAGCCCCGGCAATGAAGTTTGGCATTGACAGCAAGGTCTTTAATGTTGAAAAAAATATTGCGGCGCAGGGTGGCAGCGGGGTGGATGTAATGAAAAATATCCCGTCTGTTTCTGTAGATGCGGAGGGCAATGTGCAACTGCGCAACAGCACCCCCCAGATATTTATAGATGGAAGGCCAACCATATTAACGCTCGACCAAATTGCAGCCGATGATATTGAGCGGGTAGAGCTAATTACCAACCCTTCTGCAAAGTACGATGCATCAAGTTCAGGGGGCATTATCAACATCATCCTTAAGAAAAATAAAACCATAGGCCTTAATGGCATTGTCTCTGTGGGCGGCGGCACACCAGGGGTTTTAAACGACGATCTCAACCTTAATTACAGGGCGAAAAAGTTTAACCTCTTTGCCAGTGGAAATTATAACAGGGGGAAAGGCACCGCTATAGAAAGAACATACAGAGAAAATAAAGACGATGGCATTATAACAGATTACTTTAACCAGTCAACAAACAACAACAGGCTAAGGGAATTTTATTCGGTACGGTTTGGCGCGGATTATTTTATTGACGACAAAAGCACCCTGTCGTTTATGCAGGGGTTTAATAATGGGAAGTTTGCCACCGATCAGACACAGAACCAGGAATATTATGATGATGAGAAAATCCTGGATTATACAGGCGTTCGTTTATCAACAAGCAATGGCAACTTTAAAAGAGGCAGCAGCAGGCTAAGCTTTGAAAGAAAATTTAACAGCCCGGATAATAAGCTTACCGCAGACGTAACATACAATACCGGCAGCAGGAATAACAGCGACTACATTGTAAACAATTTTTACAACCCCGACGGAAGCGACTACCAGCCTGCAACCCGTGTGCGCAACAGTGGCCTCACAGATGAATACCAGGTAAACGGGCAAATTGATTACAGTAATAAAATAAGCGATAATAAACGAATTGAATTTGGGTTAAGAACTTTTTACAATCACAACAAAAGTAATTTTGCCACTTACTCAATAGACGAGGCTGAAAATGAAACAAAGCTTCCTTTAAGCAATAATATTAAGTACACCGAAAAAGTAAATGCCGGGTACTTTAATTATGCCAACGGGTGGAAATCCTTTGTTTACCAGGTTGGCCTGCGCGCAGAGCTTTCAGAGCTTGATGGTTCCATGATTGACAGCAACCTCAGCTTTGGCTATAAATTTCCCAATGGGTTTAAAGACCTTAAATATGTATTGTTCCCAAGTTTCTTTATTACAAAGCATATAAGCGAATCGGAAGATATACAGTTTAATTATTCAAAAAGGATAAGAAGGCCGCGGTTCTGGGAAGTAAACCCGTTTATAGATATGGATGATCCGCTGAATATCTCACAGGGCAACCCCGCATTAAACCCGGAATACACCAATTCATTTGAATTAAATTATTATAAACGTTTTGCGGAGAATAGTGGCAGTTTTCTTGGCGTTATCTACTTTAAAAACAATGTAGGGGATATTACAGAATACAGCGATACCATTTCGCAGTCGTTATTTGAACAGTTAAATAATGCAGCCGTATCTTCCAATGCCGTTCTCAGCACGTTTATAAATGCAGGGTATGAAAATCGCTGGGGCACTGAGCTTACGCTTCAGAAAAATATCACGAAGCAATTAGACCTTACACTTAATACAAACATGCAATATGCTGTAACAAAAGCGAGCGTAGGCAATTTGGATCTTAACAACAGCGGCTTTAATTATAACGCCAAGTTTATTGGCAATTATAAAATGGCTACTGAAGATGTCAATTTGTTTAATAATCTCGGGTTTCAGTTAATAGCAGATTATAATGGCCCGCGGGTGATACCGCAGGGAAGAAACAAAGCGCAGTTCAGTACCGATATAGCGGTGCGCAAAGAGTTCTTCAGGAAGAAAGCCGGCGCTCTTTCATTTAGTGTGAACGACCTGTTTAATTCGCGCAAGTTTGGAACCATTTATGATACAGAAGCCTTTTATCAGGATGGTTACCGCCGCTGGGATGTGCGAACGATGAGGCTTACCTTCAGCTACAGGTTTGGCGATGCAGATCTTTTCCGGAAGAAAGACAATCACAGCAACGAGTCTGATTTTGACCAGCCTGGTACAGATTCGTAATGTATGAAAGGCGCCCGGCACCTTAGTCGGTTTCAGGTAATTTTGATCACGCAGTTTGCTTACAATTTTCCGTATAAAAGCCGGCAAGGTTTCTTTTATACATTAATGCTGCATCCTTCCTGGCCTTTTATACACCATCTAACCATTCCGATAAAAAATACCGCATAAATGCCCAAACACGTTTTACAGCCGTGTTTCAGCCTGAACATAAATAACCAGCCCGCACCTGTTAACATTCAGGTAACCTTGCCTTAACATTACAATAACAGGTAAATTTCACCTTTGCCCAAATACTTTAACACATGCATTATTTAAAAAGATTGCTGCTATTATTGGTGGCTATTATTTCTCTTCAAAGACTAACTGCCCAGGAAACAACTGCAACGCTTAACGGTATAGTTACAGATGCAGCCGGCGCACCGATTGCCGGTGCAACCGTTCAAATTAAGCACGAGCCTACAGGCACTGCCACAAACAGCATTACCAATAACAAAGGCCGCATGGTGGTTCCCAACCTGCGTGTGGGCGGCCCATACACAATTACCATTTCTTTTGTGGGTTTTGAAAATGAGGTTTTAAATGACATAAACCTTTCACTTGGCGAAAACCCGGATTTGGCAGTATCGCTTAAAAGCTCAAGCAATGAACTGAAAGAAGTTACCGTTGCTGCCGGGAGAAAAACACCAGGGTCAGGCTTAACTGTATCAAGGGCGCAGATAAGCTCGCTGCCCTCTTTAGGCAGAAGCCTCAGCGATTTTACGAGGTTAACGCCGCAATCAAACAACAATTCCTTTGCCGGCACAAACTTCCGTTACAACAACTTTACACTGGATGGCGCTATTAATAATGATGCCATTGGTTTCAGTAACTCATTTGGCGGCCAAAGCGGCGGTGGCCAAAGCGGTACTGCCGGCGCAGGCACACGCACCAATCCTTACAGCATTGAAACCATACAGGAAGTGCAGGTACAGCTTGCACCTTACGATGTTAAGCTGGGCAACTTTACCGGTGGCAGCGTAAATGCCGTTACCAAAAGCGGCACAAATGATTTTCATGGTTCTGTTTACGGCTATGGCCGAAACCAGGCATTGGTTGGCAAAAGCGTAGATGGCTTAAAAACAAAAATCGGCTCTGATTTTCACGATTACCAGGCGGGCTTTACCGTGGGCGGCCCCATTGTAAAAAATAAAGCCTTCTTCTTCCTGAGTTATGAATTAACCCGCCGCCAGGAACCTACATTTTATAATGCCGGAGACGTGGGCGCAGCCATGACTACCACAGAGGCGGAAGAGATTGTAAGTTTCATGAAGTCAACATATAATTATGACCCGGGTACTTACGGCAAGTATAAAATATTTACCAAGAGCGACAAGATTTTTGGTCGTTTCGATTTTAATATAAGCCCTGCCGATAATTTAATGATAAGGGCTTTATACACCAGTGGGCGGGGCAACAATATTGAGCGCACTACTACCAACTTCCAGTTTTCTTCAACAGACTTTACATTGTTTACGAAGAACCTGAACCTGGTGGCAGAATTGAAAAGCAAATTAAGCAACAGTGTAAGCAACCAGGCTGTGGTAAGTTATATCGCCGTGCATGAATACAGAACATACCCTGCGCCTCTGGCTGCGGATGGCTCTGCATTTGGCACGCCGGCTACACCGTTTATCAGCATTGATAACGACCGTATATGGCTGGGCACATGGAGAGAGGCTTCTATTTATAATATGTATCAAAAAACATTTGAGTTTACCGATAACCTTACCTGGACCAGGGGCATTAATAAGTTCACCTTCGGTACGCATAATGAGTTTTATAATCTTACTTATGGCTTCCTAAATTCATGGAATGGCCGTTGGGAATACAGCAGCGGTTTAACTGCTTTTTTAGCAAGCCAGCCTTCACGTGTGCGCGGTGTATTTCCGCTTGATTCAGATGTAAAGAACGATAGAAACTCACTTTACAACAATGTGCCTGGCAGTAACTATAAGGTTAACTTAACCAGTTTGTATGCTCAGGATGAATTATCTTTAGGCAAAGGCTTTAAGCTTACGCCCGGCATCAGAATTGATTATCCTTTCCTTGGCAAAAAACTCTCGATTGATACTGCTTTAAACAGCACGCCTGATTATGTTTCTTCTAATCCAACATATTCTCATACACCTTTCAGCGATTTAAATAATAAATGGCTGGGCACGCCTACATTTTCACCAAGGGTTGGTTTTAACTGGGATATTAAAGGCAACCAGTCTTTAATACTGCGAGGCGGTACAGGCATTTTTGTGGGTCGTATGCCATTTGCATGGCTGGGCTATGCCTCCACACTTACAGGCGCCACTTATGGTAATATAGACTATAAACCAAGCAGTATTACAATGGGCCTGGCTATGGATCCCACAACACTAAAAGATACCGTGAGCAAATATGGCGGCACAAGTGCATCCGCTACACGTGAGCTGGATGTGGTGGATAATAATTTTAAGCTGCCGGCTATCTGGCGCTCAAATGTAGCGCTGGATATAAAGTTTAACCATGGCTATAAGTTAACATTAGACGCTATGTACACCAAAACGCTGTATGATGTAAAATTTCAGCAGATTAATATTAAAGACAGTACCGTGCAATATTTTACCACCGGGCCCACGCAAACACCGGTATATGGCAGCGGCAGCGCCTATAAAAATAATACGCAATACTCAAACATATATTTCTTAACCAATACCAAAGAAGGCTATCGTTATAACTTAACGGCGCAGTTGAGTAAAGTAACACCGGCCATAAAGCTGGGCACAGATATCGCTTTGAACCTTAACTGGATGTTAGCTTATACTTACGGTTTAAGCAAGGATGTGAGCAATGGCATCCGCAACTCATTCCAGAGTAACTATGAGTTAAACCCTACTATCAACCCAGAGAACGCATCATTGGCCTATTCCAATTTCGATTTGCGCCATCGCATAGTGGGCACAATAGGCGGCGCTTTTCATTGGAATGAAATGAACACAACATCCATCACATTCTTCTATTCAGGACAGAGCGGAAACCCTTATTCGCTAATCTATACCAGCTCTCCGTTCAACAACTCATCTAATGCGCCTTTGCCTTATATACCTAAAAATTCAAGCGATATTAATTTAGCTGATATAACAGATGCCAGCGGAACCGTTACCAAGACTGCCGCACAGCAGTGGACTGAACTGAACAACTTTATTTCCAATGACAAATATTTAAGCACCCGCAGGGGTAAATATGCAGAGCGCAATGGCTTGCGCACACCCTGGAACCATGAGCTCGATTTGAAACTGATGCATGAATTTCGTTTGAGCCGCACCAACAACCAGCATATTTTAACCATAAGCTTCGACATATTTAATGTGCTGAACCTGCTGAACAACGACTGGGGGCATATTACCTTTGTTACCAACGTAAACAATTATACCGTTAACTTCCTCAAGTTTGTTAAAGATGCAAACGGGGTTTCGCCGGGCCTGCCTTCAACAGGTTATACGCCCACATTCAACTTTTTGGCGCCGTCCACAGGGGTTGACCACTATTACACCAATGATCCTATTAACAGCCGCTGGCAGGGTCAGTTTGGCATAAAGTATAGTTTTTAAACTGCATTTACAGATTAGGCAGGCAGCAATCGGTTTACTGCTTTCTGCTCACACAACCGCTGCATACCAAACAGTGTGCGGCAGTTTGTTTTATACCCCCAGGCATAAAAAAGTGATTTTGTGTTATTCGGTCTTAGTTTCCTCTCCAAAGGAAAGGGGGTGGAATATATTCTTACATCTTCTAACGTGCCTTATATGGTTTATTTATATAGTATGCAAGGAAAATTGGTGAAGACTCAGTCCGGGAAAGAATCGAGCCTGCAAAGAAGAACTTTGCTATAAATAAAAAAATCAGATGAATGTTGGCGCTTGTGTTATCTTATCATCCGCTGTAAACAATAATGCCCATTGATTCAGATCAGGATGAATATCAAATGTTCCATTCCTGCCGCTGCCCATCAGCTTAAAAAATTTGATCTTTTTATGCAGCCATAAAGGGAGCCTGAATAAAGCCATTGAAAAAAGCCAAATACACCAAGATACCTGTTATAACGTGTTATGATAAGCCTGCAATACATAATTATTTTGCCGCCACTAAAAAAATGATGAAACATAAAACCGCAGCAAGCAATACTGCCAGAACAACTTTATATTTTTCCCAGCGCTCCTGCTTATGCTGCTGTTGCAGCAGTGCCTTCAGCTCCTGCCGCAGCCATTCATGGCTTGCATAAAAAGGCTGCATTAATACAATCAGTTGCTTTGTTTGGTGTGTTGACAAATAAGCCGCGGCAAAGCTTACCTGCTGCAGGAATGGCGTAAGCAATGCCTGATCCATACCCATCAGCAGCTGCACATCGTCAGGCATTAATTGCCGCACTGCATGCAGCAATGCATCTTTATTAAAACGAAAAGGATCGGCACTTTTCAAATCCGTGTTTATTTTCTGTATGCGCTGCATTAATGTATCAATCGTTTCAACAGGGCGTTTATATTCCGCTTCAGCAGTTAAATAACGTTCATGGTTATACAGCTTTCTTGCTTCTGCATCACCAAGCACTTTATACGCCTCGGCCGCATCTGAAAAAATAGCCGCCGCAATAGCGTCGCTCGGGTTTTTATCGGGATGATATAACATAGCCAGCTTCCTGTAAGCCTTTTTTATTTCTGCCGTTGTTGCAGATGATGGTACATTCAATACGCGGTAATAATCTTTTATAACAGCCATGCAGGGCGAAAGTAAGTGTTATCACAATGTATTAATTTCACCGCCCATAAATTGTAAGCCAATGATCCGGAAAAAAGTTTTTATCTGTTCTTTATTTGCCAGTTTTTTCGTGCATGCCTTGTTTGCCCAATCTCCCAGAATATTGGTGTTCAGTAAAACCACTACATTCTATCATGAATCAATACCCGATGGTATTGCCGCCATACAGGCTTTGGGCAAACGCAATGGGTTTGATGTGGATACCACGAAAGATGCTGCCGCTTTTACCGATGAAAATTTAAAGCAATATGCTGCTGTAATTTTTTTGAGTACAGCCGATGAAAGCAATACCTTATTGAACGAAGCGCAGAAAACAGCCTTCATGCATTTCATACAATCAGGCAAAGGTTATGTGGGCGTGCATGCCGGCTCTGATGCGTTGTATAACTGGTCCTGGTACAACAAGCTTGTGGGCGCTTATTTTAAGAATCATCCGAAACCACAGGAAGCTGAATTGACCGTAACAGATAAAGATTTTATTGCCACCAAAGAATTGCCTGCTTCATGGAAACATTTTGATGAATGGTACAGCTACAAACAAACCAACTGGGATAGCGTGCACGTACTTGTAACGGTTAATGAAAAAACATATACCGGCGGAGAAAATGGCGACTATCATCCCGTTTGCTGGTACCACAATTATGATGGTGGCCGTTCATTTTTCCTGGGGCTTGGACATACCAAAGAGTGTTATACAGACCCGCTTTTTTTAGACCTGCTTTTGGGCGGTATTAAATATGCTATAACGAACAGGGATAAGTAAAACCGGCCGGCCCATGCAGCGGTCTCATCAATCACCGGTCAGACGCATAGGTGCGTCAGACCGTTAGCAGCCTTCTGAAAAAACAGCCTGGATGTATAAAAAAAGCGCCCTGCATCTCCGGGATACAGGGCGCCTGGAAACGCCTTCAATAAATCATCTCGGTTCAACAGCCGGCTTCGCCGGAACTTTAAAGCCTTGTTTTTGCATGAGTGATTTTATTTCTGTAATAGCACGCTCCAGTTGCGGATCAATGTCTTTGGCCATTAATGCGAGGTTTTCATCCACATAAATATCCGGGTCAACGCCATGGCCTTCTTTAAACCAGGTGCCATCCACATTATACATGCGGAAGCTTGGCGCTGTAATGCTGCTGTTGTCAATAAGGTCAGGCACGCCGCTTATGCCGATCAATCCGCCCCAGGTACGGTTGCCGATCAGCGGGCCCAGGCCTTTCTTCCTGAAAAAATCAGGAAAGGCATCACCGCCTGATCCGCTCCAGCCGTTTATCAGCATTACTTTCGGGCCAAAATTGGCAAATGGCGGCCAGGGCCAGCTTTCTCCATCCCTTGTGGCCCAGTACGCCAACGGCGTTCGATTAAGTATTTCTATAAAACGGTCGGGTACCTGGCCGCCATCATTAAAACGTTCATCAATCACTAATGCCTTTTTATCCCATTGTGCATTAAACTGGCGTAATAATTCTGTCTGGCCGTCAATGCCCGTGCTTGGCACATAAATATAACCCACTTCGCCGTTGGTAGCGGCTTCAACCCGTTTGCGGTTTTCATTTATCCAGGCCAGGTTACGCAGCCTGCCTTCATCATCCATTGCCTGCACCACCGCTTTTTTAGCGCCGGTAAACGAAGGCTTATCATTGTAGGTAAGCTCAATCGTTTTATTGGCAAAACCGGCAAAAGCAGTAAAGGGTTCATGCGCTGTGGTTAAAGCAATACCGTTAACAGCAAGAATATAATCCCCTTCCTTTACACCTGCGCCGGGTTTATCAAGCGGTGAACGAACTTCTGCATCCCAGTCAGCGCCTTTTATAATTTTACCGATCTTATAATAATTGCCATCGGCCACCCAGTTCACACCAAGATAACCAACAGAAATATTTTTTGTTCTTTCAACCGGCTCAATACCATGATAGGTATGCGAAGCATTCAGCTCGCCCAGCATTTCGCCAATAATAAAATCAACATCGTAGCGGGTGGCCGCATCATCCAGCATTTGCTGGTAGCGCTGTTTTACCTGCACCCAGTTTACACCATGCATAGCGCTGTCATAAAAATAATCCCGCTCAATGCGCCAGGCATCATTAAATACAGCCTGCCATTCTTCTTTGGGGTTTACCATCATCTGCATATCGCCTATTGGCACTTTCTTATCTGCCACAGCGCCTTCGCTTATTTTTATTACGGCAAGGTCATCATCCAACTGCACCAGTGCTTTTTCACCATTACCTGATAAAATATAACGGCCAACATTATCAATAACTTTCTTTTCCTTCCGGTCTTCCATATCAAAATATTTTAAAACAGGTTGGCCATCGCCGGCGCCGGTGTTCGGTATTTTCACATACAATATCTTTCCTTTCACTGCACCAAGACCGGAATAATTGCCTGCGGAAACGGGTAAAAATTCAAGCCTTTCTTCCAGCCCGTCAAAATCAATGTTCACGGCTTTATCATCTTCTTTTCCAGGCTTGTCTTCTTTCTTATCGTTCTTGCCTTTTTTTCCTTTTTTGGAAGATGAGGCCGCGGTGTCTTCTTTCGCCTTATCCTCTTCAACACTTATTGTATCATTTTTAGGATAGAGCAAAGAAGGTGTTTTTTTAAGCAGACTGATGGCGCCCACTTTGGTGGAGTTGGCATATACAAAAGAGTTGTCAACATCGCTGTAATACGGCTGGAATTCCTGGTTGGAAAACACGTATAAATATTTACCTTCAGGATCGAACACCGGGTTGGAAAATGTATAAAAACCGCTTGTGGCCTGGTGCAACTGCTTGCTGGTATAATCGTAAATATAAATGCTGGTATGATTGTTTTCCTCGTCGTTGGCAAAAGCCAGCCAGCGGCTGTCAGGGCTCCAGCTAAACGTAAAATATTCCAGCGCACCATGTGTTAAGCGCTTGCCGCGGGCAACATTGGTGGTGGCGCCGGTAGCTGCATCCACAATTTTAATTTGCATGGCCTTATCAATAAATGCCAGCTTTTTGCCATCGGGGCTCCAGTTAAGCGCATAGCGGAAACCCGGGCCGTAGCTGGTTATTTTCCTGGCTGAATTTTCATTACCGGTTTGCATGATCCACAATTCATATTCGCCGCTTTTATCACTCCAGTAAGCCATGCTTTTTCCGTCGGGCGAATACACCGGGTAACGCTCTGCAATGCCGGATGTATTGGTAAGGTCTTTCACCACGCCTTCCGTTGCCGGCAGGGAGAATATCTCGCCCCTTGATTCAATCAATACCCGGTTGCCATCGCCGGAAATGGCTGGGTGCGTGAAGTTGCTTCTTACATTCAGCAGGTATGGCTTTAACGGCGCTTCATCAGCTACCACCTGCACCTTTATTTCTTTTGGCGGGCCGCCTGCCAGCGGGTACAAATACAGCTTGCCGCCATTTTCAAACACAATATCATCCGGCCCCAGTGATGGATAATGAATATCATAATCTGTGAAATGGGTAAGCTGCTCGAATGATTTGTTGTTGACATTATACCGCCACAAATTCATGCGCAGCTCTGTGCCCCGGTCTGAAATAAAATAGATATAATCGCCGCTCCACATGGGATATTCATAACCGGCATCGCTTGTACCGGAAATATTTTCAGAGGTAGTGTCTTTAAAATTGAAGATATGAATATCGGCCCGCCAGCCGCCGCGGTAGCGTTTCCAGTTGCGGCCGATCTGTGTGCGAAACACCAGCGCCATCTTATTGCCATCGGGCGAATAAGCGCCGTATTCGGCATAAGCAAAAGGCAGTTTGGTATCGGCGCCGCCGGTGTCGGCCACCGCATAAAACTGGTTAAACCGCTGTTTGCCGCTCTCCCGCATGGAAGCAAAAAATACATGCCTGCCATCCGGCTGCCAGTCAATAACCCTGTCAGCATAATTATGCGCCGTTAACCGCTCCGGCACGCCGCCCGTTGCAGGCATTACATACACATCTGTATTGCCGTCATAATTCCCGGAAAAAGCAATTTCGCTGCCGTCAGGCGAAAATTTTGGCCAGGTTTCGGGGCCGGGCGGAGAGCTTAACTTATAGGCTGTTCCGCCGTTTTTTGAAACGATCCAGATATCATTTGCATAAGCAAAAACTACCTGGGTTTTTGAAACATCGGGATAACGCAGCAACCCGGCATCTATCTGTGCCATTGCGGTTGCGGTGATAAAAATAACCGTACTAAAGACTGTGAAGATTTTCTGCATGATCGAAGTTTATGAGCATTTCGGCAAACTTAGGGGTTACAAAACGGCTATAAACAAGCTTAACCAAATACTCACATCTTTAACCATTATATTTGCGCCCTTAATATCTTCCAAATAATCAGCATGAAAGGCAAACACGCAGCGCTATTGATTATCCTTATACTCGCAGCAGACCAGGCGCTTAAATTCTACATAAAATTAAATTATACCCTTGGCGAAGAGCATCATGTTATCGGCAACTGGTTTCGTTTGCATTTCGTGGAAAATGAAGGTATGGCCTGGGGCCTGAAATTCGGCGGTGGCTTCGGCAAGATTGCACTTACCTTATTTCGCCTGGTAGCTGTAATATTCGGAACCTATTACCTGGGCCAGATCATTAAAAAGAAATACCATAAAGGTTTTATTATTTGCGCTGCCTTAATTTATGCCGGCGCTTTTGGTAATTTAATTGACAGTTTGTTTTACGGCCTCCTGTTCAGCAGCAGCAATCCTTTTACGGTAGCCGCCTTACTGCCGGCCGGCGGCGGTTATGCCTCTTTCTTTCATGGCCAGGTGGTTGACATGCTGTATTTTCCCATCATCCACACCACTTATCCTTCCTGGTTTCCCATTGCAAGCTGGCGGGGAGAAGATTTTGAATTTTTCAGCCCGGTATTTAACCTGGCAGATTCTTCCATTTCAATTGGTGTGATTGCATTGCTTATCTGGCAGAAGAAATTTTTTCCGCAGCCGCACAAACTTCATGAAGAACAAACCGGCGCTTCTCCTGTTGAAATAAACGACAGGGCGAAAGCTGTATAATGCAGTTGGATTGAATAAATCGCCAGTCAACCAGGCCCCTCCGCCTTTGCTTTTTTGCAATATTAATTTGTATGGAACAGCCAGGCAGAAACAACTTTCTGCAAACCCGGCCGGCCTGTTTTTTAAAAAAACTAAAATGCATTTTTATTTCCTGCAGCAAAAAATGCTTATTTTAATGGCATGGCAGCAGCAGGCAAATATTTACCGGTTTATCTTTTCCTGCTTATATGCTTTTTACAGGCCTGCATTAAAGAATATTCGCTGGAAGG
>NZ_JASGEX010000083.1:0-7884 GCF_047606085.1 Parafilimonas sp. | reverse complement strand
TGATGTAAAAAAAGTAAAAATCAATAATACCTGGCATCTTAATGAATATACAGCAGCCGCAAAAAAACTTATGCAAGCTTTAGACATTAACATATAATACGTACATTTTTCCAGGTTAGGGGTTAAAAGTGCCGAAATGGCAAAGCTACCAATGGGCAAACAGCAGCAAAGGCAGTTGACGTGTGGCACACAGCCCCATCCTTGCAAGAGCGATGAGCAACCAATACCTGCGCCGGCAAGGCTTACCATCATTTTACTCACTGTACGAATCTAAAGAGAAACAACTATCCATGTTTTAGCAAACCGCCCCGTGTACGAGACCCGTACGCACGGTGGTGTGAGAGGAAAAAAATGAAAGCAGGAAGAAAATGAAAATTTTCTTCCTGCTCGATTAAAATATCTGGGGATGCGAAAACTTATGGCTGGCTGTCTTCATCAGGTTCTTCCTGCGTTTCTTCAATTTTATCAGAGCCCCTGGCGCGGCGCAGTTTTACTGTAGGGGCATCCTGTGTGCCGGTAACGGTGAAGGGAATGCCAAAAATACCGAACGGCGGCAGGCCAAGCCTGCCCGAAAGATTGAGCCTGCCATCAAAACTTACCTGGCCTTCAAAACGGGGGCGAAAACCCAATATTTTGAGCTTCGTTCTTTCAAGCGTGATGATGTTGCCGGCAATGGTTGTTTTAATATTAACAGCCTTTAAGCTGGGGTTGCTGATGCTGTCTCTGCCGGTAGCGCTGCCCACTGCGTTCATTAATTTAAAGCCATTCAGCTTTACGTCTTTTATTGAAAGCACGCCGCCACCCTTTAATGAAGGATAAACAGGCTGCATATTTTCGTTAAGCCTGCCGCTTAGCTTATAACTGAGCGACACAATGCCCTGTGCTTTTGCCGCGGCAGGAGCGAGGTCATGAAACAATTTTATTTCGTTGTAAGCGCGCCTTACATCAAACTCTTTTGCATCAATGCTGTAGTCGAAGCCTGCTTTATACGGCGAGAGGCTGTAGTACATGGCATCCATAACCACGGGAGCGCCCACCAGGCTGAAACTGGTTTGTTTAAGCTGAAGGCGGCCTTTGTTAACAGCAAGGCCGCCTTTAAAATCTTTCAGCAAAATATGATTGTACCCAACCGTACCGGCAGCGGCCGTAAGCGCCACATCAAGGTTGGATGGAATGATAACCACGCCTGTGCCTGCGGTATCTTTTGCAGGAGATGAAGCGGAAGTATCGCCGGCGAAAGCGGCAAATTCATCCGCATACAAATGATCGGACGTTAAACGGAAACTCCCTTTTAATACAGCATTATCGCTAAATACATAATTGATAAGATTGGAAAGATAACCGTTAAGGCTGATATCTGTTTTGCCATAAGCTGCCTTAAATGTATCGAAGTGCATTTTATCGTTCATGAATCTGAATAAACCCGTTTTTATCATAAAGGGCTGCGGAAAATAATCTGAGCGAAACGCAATGTTTTCCAGCGATGCCATGCCATTGCCATACAATTTTTCATACCTGCCTGCCACAACATCGCTTTGCAAGCCTTTTAAGGTCAAATCTGTTGTAACGCTGCCATTGATATTCAATCCCTGCAGGGCAAATACCCTGTAAATTTTGCCAACATCTATGGCGCCTTTGGAGCGCACATTATACATAACATCTTCAAGGTTTTTTAAGGAAACCATAAGTGTGAAAGGCTGCTGCGCAAACGAAAAAGAAAGGGGCTGTATCTGCAGCGATGTGCTTTTTAATCTGCCGTCTGTATTGATGAGGGTGGCATCCAGTGCTATTTTTTCTATGGCCTGCGCATAATAAGGCGTTTGCACAAAACCATCCTGCAGCTTAATGCCTGCCTGCGTAACGGGAAATTGCTTTTTCTGCGGCAGGTAATTACCCTTTGAAACAATATCAACATGTACATTACCGCCAAGCTGCAAATTTTGCAGCGGGTAATATTGTTTAATATTATCAAGATGGATAATGGATTTAAGATCGGCGTCAACCGTAAAGTTTTTAAAGTTGCTGATCTTTATAAAGCCTTTTATATAATCGCTCAGCATGTTTGCATTAAGGTTGGTCAGCGCAATGCCGGTATGCCAGTAATTGCTGTCGGGGCAGGTTGCGCTTATGTTGAAACTGATGTTTGACACCGGCTGCGGCAGCGAAGCGTATTTAAAATAGCCATTGCTTAATGAAGACTGAAGGCTGAATGAAGGGATGCTTGCAATAACAGTGTCCGTTTTGCGTATGCCTTTTTTTACCACCCTGGTTTGATAGCTGCCATCTGCTGTAAAATGCAGTTTGTAATATCCTTTTACATTAAAAGGCTGCAGGCCCAAAGCTTTATCCCATTTCTCAAGGTCCATTTCGCCGTTGATCTTGGCATGCACTGTTGGCTTATTCAGGTTATTCAGTTTAATGATGGCGCTGAAATAATCCTTATCAATATTAAAAAACACGGAATCAATATTCACATACAGGCTGTCTGTATTAAGCGATGGCAGTTGCGAATCGAAATTCAGAAAAAGGTTTTTTACCGGTGCGGGCGCATTCTGGTGGTTAATATAACCCTCGCGTACCTGCATATTAAAGCCCAGGTCGGGCATTATGTTGTTATCAGCATCATATTTACCTTTTAAATAAGCCCTGATGTCAATTTTTCCGCCGGCTTTTGTTTCATCATTCCAGGCGGCATACTCAGGCGGCAGGGCAGAGAAAACATCATGCAGGTTGCCCTTATGCGACTGCAGTTCAAAATCTATATTGTACCCCGTTTCGAGAAATGCAAACCTGCCTGTAAAATCAACCGGCAGCGTATTGATCAGCAGGTCATTCTTTATAAACTCAAATGCCAGGGAGTTGGTATTGATCTTTGTAACCAGGTCGGCCTTTAATTTTTTTGAATTGATGTAGCGCGCAGAATGATAAGCCAGCGTAAAGCTTTGTATGTTAATATGGGAGGCCAGGTCGAACAGAGCCTTGCTTACATCGCCTTTGCCAATGTAATCAAGCCCCTGTGCCGTAATAAGAATGGGGATGGAGAGATCGTTGTAAACAATATTGCTTTTGCTTATCTGTATCTTCTCCAGTTGTAAGGCAGCGCCGGCAGTGTCTGCAGAAGATGCCGTTGCCGTATCGGTTTTATATACGTTATAATTGGCGCCGCCGTTTTCATCAACTTTAATATTAATGGCGCTGTTGGTGAGAAATATTTTGTCTATCCTGATGCTGCTTGAAAGTACAGAAGAAATATCAATGCCTAAACTTAATTCCTTTGCTTTTATCAACGTATCGGCGGAATATGGCACTGAGCCCATCAGCGAAACATTGTATAAGGTAAGTGTAAGCGAAGGGAAGTGGTTGAAGAACGACAGCCTGGCTTTGGAAAAATCAAGTTTTGTTGTAATAGCGCTATTCACCCAGGTTTTTATTTTGCCGGCCACAAAGCCGGGGAATAATACAGGCAGCAAAAACATGATCAGTAAAATGCTGCCGAGTGAAATGCCTGTTATTTTTAAAGTTTTGGAGATAAGCTTTTTTGCAGAAATCTTCATGTAGTGCAGTTAACAGGCAGCAAAAGTATTGCAATTTATATAATAGCGGCTGTCTTCTGAAAGGCCGTTTGGCAAAGATGGCCACTAAGAAGCTGTTTAAATTTTTTCACACAGAGAACACAGAGCTAACAGAGGCGCTTTATCCTCTGCTGACTCCTTTGCTCTGTGCGAAAAATCGCCAAAACCCTATAAAGAATTAAATTTTTAAACAGCTACTAAGGCACAAAGCCTTTATTGTAAAGCTTAATTTTTTGTGCCTTAGTAGCTTTGTGGCAGAACTTCCTTTTTTAGCATACAGCCGCTATTCCGTTGGATGAAGCAATACGCAAAGCCAGCCTGATTATCTTCAATGCAGAATTTTACCTGCACGAATTTTTTTAGAAGGCATTTCGTTTGTCAGTAAACAACTTGTATAAATTGTATTATGGTTTTAAATAAAAAGCTGAACAGGGTTATAAAATGTAATGTGCTTTTTTTGATCGTTGCCTGCATGGTTTCGTTCAAAAAAAATAAAGAAAACGATACTGGTATTAATGGGCCAGCAATGGATGGCACTGCTTCTTCTATTTACCCGATGGCTGCCAAAGAAAATGAAGCAAGGCGAAATACACAATGCACAAATAATAAAACCGTATCCTATGGCGCTATTATCCGCGGCGATTCAACCATAAAAAATATAGCATTGGTTTTTACCGGAGATGAATTTGCCGATGGCGGAGATTTTATTGATTCTGTTTTGCAAAGCAAAAACATGAATGGCTCCTTTTTTTTGACGGGCAATTTTTATAGCAATCAGCAATTTAAAAACCTTATTATTCGCTTAAAAGGGCATGGAAATTACCTTGGGCCTCATTCAGATAAACATTTATTATACTGTGATTGGATAAAAAGAGACAGCCTGCTTATAACAAAAGAAGCATTTAAAAACGATTTGCAGGCTGCTTATAAAAAGCTGCGGCAATTTTCCATTGGTAAGAATGATGCCCATTATTTTCTGCCACCTTACGAATGGCATAATGATTCAATTGCTTCATGGACAAAAGAGATGGGATTGCAACTCATAAACTTTACACCAGGCACCCGCAGTAATGCGGATTACACTTACCCTGAACAGGAAAGCAGGTATGTAAGCAGTGATTCTGTATTTAATTCAATATTAAATTATGAGCAAAAATCATCCGGCGGGCTCAACGGCTTTATTCTGCTTACGCATATAGGGACTGACCCAAGACGAACTGATAAGTTTTATTATAAATTGCCTGCATTAATAGATACTTTAAAAAGCCGTAAGTATCGGTTTGTAACAATAGATAAATTGCTTCAATAAAAGCTTTGAATAAATAGAAAACCTGTTTTTTTTATTAGCGCTTTGCACACTTGCGCAACAAATTTCTGAAACCTATTTAAGAGATAGCATGCCTTTATTGATAAAGAAAACAAAGGGCTTATTGGGTCATGCATTACATGGCTCAAAAGTTCCTGGCAGTTACGGATGCGCCATCATTTACGTTAAAAAAGCAGGCCGTTTATAAGCCTGCTTTTCAGCAACAATTATAGCCATATAAAATTACGGGTGCATTTCTTTTTGATATTCTTTATCGTAAGCTTTAATGATGGCTTTTACAAGGCGGTGGCGCACTACATCTTCTTCATCCAGTTCAATATGGGCAATGCCGTTAATGTTTTTAAGAATGCGAATGGCTTTTTCCAAACCGCTGCGCTGGTTTTTAGGAAGATCAACCTGTGTAGGGTCGCCCGTTATAATGGCTTTTGCATTGGCGCCTATACGTGTTAAAAACATTTTAAGCTGAAGATCGTTGGCGTTTTGCGCTTCATCCAGAATAATAAAGGCATTATCGAGCGTACGGCCGCGCATATAGGCCAATGGTGCAATTTCAATAGTGCGTGTGCTCATATAATAGCCTAATTTATCAGCAGGAATCATATCGTCCAGTGCATCGTATAATGGCCGCAGGTAAGGATCAATTTTTTCTTTCAGGTCTCCGGGCAAAAAGCCAAGGCTTTCACCGGCTTCAACGGCCGGCCTTGTTAAAATGATTTTTTTAACGAGCTTGTTTTTTAATGCCCTTACTGCAATGGCCACCGCTGTATAAGTTTTACCGGTGCCGGCAGGGCCAATGGCAAATACAATGTCGTTGGTATCTGCCGCCTGTACCATTCTTTTTTGATTGGCTGTTCTGGCACGTACCGTTTTGCCATTGGGCCCAAATACCAATATATCGTTCGGGTTTTTATCAACAAAATTGTCTATTGTTTCTGCATCGTCGCCGCCGAGGATTTGTTCAAAATAATTTTCGCTTAAATCGCCGTTGCGCTCCATGTACTGAACAATAAGGTCAATTTTTTCCTTGGCTGATTCTACCTGTTCCGGTGCGCCGCTTAGCTTTAATTGCGTGCCTCTTGAAAGTATTTTTAAGAGGGGGAATTTTTTGCGCAGAATATCAAGTTTCCTGTTGTTTACACCGAAGAATTCTATTGGATTTAATGTGTCGAGGTTAATGATCGTTTCTGTCAAAGGTGTTACGTTTTTTGTGATTGAATGTTGTTTTATGATGGCTGTTACTAACCCTTTTCAAATATATTTTTGAAAGCAAAGGATTGCAATTTTTGTTGTTCACATAGTGTGAATAGAATACTTATAAAGTTACCGGCAGATGTGAAAATATTATCTTAAATGTAAATTAACCCCTAACCTGGAAAAATTTACGTATTATATGTTAATTGTCTAAAGCCTGTATAAGTTTTTTTTGCGGCTGCTGCATATTCATTAAGATGCCAGGTATTATTGATTTTTATTTTTTTTTACATCAGTCAATAACTGTATGTAGTCGTTAACCGATATTTTTTTGAGTAGGTTTTTTGTCTTTGGTTCTATACATAAATGTTGATACCATTGCAAGCAAATATGATTGATAAACATCCAGCCTTCAGGGGTTTGCTGATTTTGCATATAAGTGTGATCTGCTTCCAATACAATGTTTATAACAACAAAGCTTTTCTTTTTCACAGGTGCATTCATCTTAATTTAGAAAGTCAGTTTTTGGTTTGGGATGAAGGTAATACAATTAGGTTGATTGTGTTTTATGTCAGGATTAATTTATAAACACAAAGCGTTCCTTCTAAAAGGAACGCTTTGTAAAACACGGTATAAGTTTAATTTTAATACCCCCATTTCTTCATTGCAGCCAGGTCTTCTTTTACCGCATCCAGCGGCGCCTGGCCCTGGTAAGATTCCTGCTCTATAATAAAATGTTTAGTGCCGCCATATTTCCTGCCATAATCAAGAATTTCTTTTACGTTTAAAACGCCTTTGCCAAGCACGGCGCTTTCATAAGGCTCGCCGCCCATTTCACCTTTGGTTGCTTTTATCTCATCTTTTACATGCATAGATTGAAAACGGCCCGGGTACTTCTTCATGATCTCTATTGCCCTTCCGCCATTGCCATACATGTTGCCAATATCTATCTGCTGAATCACCAGGTTTGGATCGGTATTTTTAATGATGAAATCATATAAATTCTCATCGCCCACTTTTGTAACAATTTCAAAATCGTGGTTATGATAGCCAAACTTCATATTGTATTTGCTGCATAGTTCCCCACTCTTATTAAATATATCCATCATTTTTTTAAGCTTGTCCATATCTGTTCTCAGCGCTTCATCAAGCCAGGGGCTTATTACATATAACTGGCCAACGGCTGCAGCGTCTTCTACCGTTTGCTTCCAAACATCGGTGAAATCATCTTTTGCTTCGTCCCAATGTTCCGCTGTCATAACGGTGTGGCCGCTGCGCATTTTCAAATCAAGGTCATCAAGGAGCTTTTTAAATTCCGGCGCTGCATACCCATAAAATTTCCTGTCTTTATAATTGGCGTGCTCTACATATTTATATCCCATTGCAGCTAGTTGTTTTAATGTGCCTGAAGGGTCTTTGGCCATATCATCCCTTACGGAATATAATTGAACACCTGTTATATGATCTGCCGAAAAAGTTCTTGCGAAAGATTTGGTTTTTGACAATGTGAGCGCCGCCATTGTGAAAGCGCCTGTTTTTATAAAATTTCTTCTTGAATTGTTCATGCTGATTTAGTTAGGTGATAAGATTTTTAAAAATAAGCAATGTTTTTATATGCGGATAAGATTTGTATTTCTGCGATTCTTGAACTTAAAGTATTATTGCAGCTATGGCAAAGAAACTTTTATTTATTGACCGCGATGGCACATTGATTATTGAACCCAAAGGCGGCAACATTGACAGTTGGGATAAACTTGAATTTTTTCCGCATGTATTTAAATACCTTAACCTGAT
>NZ_JASGEX010000082.1:0-23228 GCF_047606085.1 Parafilimonas sp. | reverse complement strand
TCTCGTTCCTGCCCGTCATTCCCGCGCAGGCGGGAACCTGCTTTTAAGCTTAAAAGCAATCAAAATTATTATTAACTTTTAAATGGGGGCGTATTTCAAATTTTCGCAGGCGGGTGTCACCACCCGCCTGTAAAGCCCGCTACCGGTCGGTGTCTCACCGACCGGAAATTTATGAATGGAGCGAAAATTTGAAATGTGCCCATGATAACTAAAAGCCAAATCCTTATCTTGCAGTTCATAATTGAAAATAATGGCTGAAATAAAAAAACAAACAACCACGCAAACACGCCAGGCAAAAGCCGGTAAGACCACTGCGGTTCTGTTCAATAAAGAAAACTATAAATGGATGCTTATTGGTGGTATTATCATTATACTGGGAATGGTATTAATGAGCGGTGGAAAAAACACAGATACCAATACATTCGATTATACAGTAGTGTACAGTACAACAAGGGTTACCATAGCGCCTATACTTATTGTGCTTGGTTTGCTGGTTGAGATTTATGCTATTTTCCGCAAGCCGGTTCAATCTGCAAATGCATAGAAGCGCTTTTACAGCGCTTTTCTTTTTTATCCTGATTTATTATAATAATCACCAAGACAGCTATGACAATTTTCCAGGCTATTCTTATTGCTATAATTGAAGGATTAACTGAATTTCTTCCCATTTCAAGCACGGCCCACATGCGTTTTGCCAATCCCCTGCTTGGAGTGGAAGCTTCTCCGTTTGTAAATATGTTTGAAGTGGTGATACAGTTTGCCGCAATACTTTCCGTGGTTGTTATTTTTTATAAAAAGTTTTTCGATTTTAAGCGTACCAGCTTTTATCTTAAGCTCATTATTGCCGTAATTCCTGCACTTATTGTTGGCAGTATTTTAAAAAATTATATTGATGAGGCACTGGATAACCTGGTATTTATTGCCTGTGTTATGATCGGCGGCGGCATATTGCTGCTGTTTATTGATAAGCTTTTTAAACGCAATAATATTGATGAAGAAAAAGAAATATCGCTGTACAGGGCTTTTGTTATTGGCTGCTTTCAATGTTTTTCAATTTTGTTGCCCGGTTTAAGCCGCAGTGCGGCTACCATTGTGGGCGGCATGCAGCAAAAGCTAACCCGCACACTTGCTGCCGAATTTTCTTTTTTCCTCGCAGTGCCCACCATGTTTGCCGCTTCGGTAAAGAGCTTTTGGGATGTTTATAAAGATCATCCCGATACAATGGTAAGCAGCAATATAAGTGTGCTTGCCATTGGCGCAGTGGTGTCTTTTATCGTGGCGCTGGTTGCCGTAAAATCTTTCATTGGCTACCTGCAAAAGCATGGTTTTAAAGTATTTGGCATTTACCGTATTATTTTAGGCGTTGTTATTCTTGCGCTTGCATTGAAAGGCATGCTGTAAACCCTGATCTTTTATTTTGATACAGATGCAAGAACCAAAGCATTGATGATAATAACAAATATGCTGGCGGCTGTGCAACTTACAAGGCTTACCAGCAAAAAAAGACTTTGAAACAATTAAGAAAACAATTATTAACGATTTAACCGGACATGCATGAAAAGGGTGGTAGTAACAGGATTGGGCGCATTAACGCCAATAGGCAATAACATGAACGATTTCTGGAAATCGCTGGTAAGCGGTGTGTGCGGGGCGGGGCCTATCACCAGGTTTGATACAGCAAAATTCAAGACCAGGTTTGCCTGTGAGCTCAAAAATTTTAACCCGCTGGATTTTATCAATAAAGCAGAGGCCCGCAAATACGACCTGTTTACCCAATACGCTGTTATTGCAGCAGATGAAGCAATTGCCGATGCCCATATTAATTTTGATGAACTTAACAGGAACCGCATAGGCGTTATATGGGGTTCCGGCAATGGCGGCATTAATACATTCGACCAGCAGTTAACCGAGTTTGTTTTGGGCGATGGAACACCAAGGTTCAGCCCGTTCTTCATCCCCCGGATGATAGTTGATATAGCATCGGGCGTTATTTCGATCAGGCATGGCTTGCGGGGAGTGAATTTTGCCACTGTTTCAGCCTGTGCCACTTCAAACACCGCTATTATAGATGCGTTTAACTATATAAAATGGGGCAAGGCTGATATGATTATTACCGGCGGCTCAGAAGCACCGCTCACCCAAAGTGCAGTGGGTGGTTTCAGTGCCACCAAAGCGCTTTCCACATTGAACGAAAATCCGCAAATAGCATCGAGGCCGTTTGATATACAGAGGGATGGTTTCGTAATGGGAGAGGGCGCGGGCGCCATTATACTGGAAGACCTGGATCATGCAAAAAAACGTGGCGCCACTATCATTGCAGAAGTGGCTGGCGGCGGCATGGCTGCCGATGCGTATCATTTAACCGGAACACATCCTGAAGGTGAAGGTGCTTACCTGGGCATGCTGGCTGCTTTGGAAGATGCAAACCTTACTCCGGCTGATATTGATTATTTAAGCGCACATGCCACGTCAACACAACAGGGCGATATAAGCGAGCTTAAAGCTGCGGAAAGATTGTTTGGCGCACAAAATAATCTTAATATCAGCGCTACTAAATCAATGACAGGCCATCTGTTGGGAGCGGCCGGCGCTGTTGAAGCCATTGCCTGCATTAAAGCGGTGCAGGAAAATATTATCCCGCCCACCATTAATTCAACCGCTATAGAACCTGCCTTTAAGGACATTTTTAATTTCACGTTGCATAATGCCCAGCAAAAAGAAACCCGTTATGCCATGAACAATACTTTCGGTTTTGGCGGGCATATTGCCACAAGCATTTTTAAAAAATATATTGATTAACGTTTAACGTATTGCCTGCAGGAAAAATATTCCGCGGCGTTTGGGCTGCATTTTCAGTAATACTTTTTCAGCAATTGTTTTTTTTAATAAAGCTGATTATTGCTTCAATTGCCGGATTGTAATTGTCTGTTGTGTCAACCTGCAGGGTTGGTGTATTAATATGTACAGGATTGTATTTTTCTGTTAAGGAAATAAATTTTTCATTTGATGAACGTATTGACTGGTCGCCATGAAATTTTTCTCTGCCTGGATTGTTTGAAAGCCTGTTATCAAACCTGACTGTTATCAGGCCGGGAGTGGTTTTGCATATAATGATTCTTATTTCTGCTTTATCTAACAGGTTCAACAGTTTTGGCTTCCATAATTTGTCCTGAAAAGCCGCTTCAACAATCATTGATATTCCTTTTGAAATTAATAAGTTTATTGTTTCAAAAAAAGTTTCATACACGTGTAAGTCAACTGATTTATCCAATTGATTGTGCTCAAGATTCAATGTGTTTATCAAGCCTTCCTTGAGTTCGTCTCTTGAAAGGAGCGGGCAATTGATTTTGTTAGCTAAAATGTGCGCTAAAGTTGTTTTTCCTGTTGACGGGCTTCCAGTCACAACAATTAATAAAGGCTTATTCATTTTTATAAACTTAAGCTGTCACGCAAAACAGCCGGCTAACTATTGAACCGGTGTAGCCTGGCTTGCCGTTATAAACCATCCGCCATTCTTTCTTTCAAGCACATCTGTAAAATGGCTTTTGGTAGTATATGCCATACCCGAAGCGTCTTTGCCGGTTTCTGTTTGAATGCCGGTTACAACAGCAAACACGCCTTTTACTTTTACCTGCATATCAGAAAGCGTGAGGCCGTTAATGGGCTGTGCACGCTGCTGTAGCTGTTGTTTGGTAATCAGCTCACCGGATGGCGTTATAATCGTTGCATCATCTGTAAAAATGGACAATAATGTGGCTATGCTGTGCTTACTGAAGGCATCTGCCGCATTTCTTTCCACTGCCAGAATATTCGCTTTATCATCATTCTGGCTGAATGCGGCGTTTACACTTGCTGCCATCAACATGATACATACTATTCTTTTTATCATAATTCAAATTTTAATTTAAGATGCGATAATGAAATTTTTGAATGTAATGGACAATTATCAGGCCGTAACCGGAAGATAATTAAACAAAGCTTCCCCGTTTAATCATACAGCCATACCCGTAATAAGGAAATTAACTGGTCGGCATCCACGGGTTTTGTTATGTAATCTGATGCGCCGGCATTAATGCATTTCTCCCTGTCGCCCGTCATAGCCTTTGCTGTTACGGCAATTATAGGCAGTTTTCTGTATTTAGGGTTTTGGCGAATGCGTTTGGTGCTTTCGTAACCATCCATTTCGGGCATCATCATATCCATTAAAACAATATCAACATTCGTGCGCCCTGCGAGCTGGTTTAAAGCGTCTTTTCCATCCATGGCAGAGATAACATGCATGCCATAATTTTCGAGCGATTTGGTAAGCGAAAAAATGTTGCGTACATCGTCATCTGCAATTAAAACCGTTTTGCCTTTCAGCACTTCTTCCAGTTCGCCCAGCTTTTTGTACTTAGGTGATTTTTTATCTTTTTTATTTTCTTCCACTAAGTGCAAAAACAGCGACACTTCGTCCAGTATCCTTTGGTAAGAATGCGCTGTTTTTACAACAATGGAATCTGCATATTGTTTAATGCGCATTTCTTCGGCATGGCTTAAATTCTTGCCGGTAAAAATAATGATGGGCAGGTTTTCTATGCCCGGCGTTTTTCTTGCCTCTTCCAGCATGGCGTAAGAGCCTTGCGCAGGAATGCCTATATCCAAAATAACGCAATCGCTGTTCCGGTTTTTCAGGGCATCAATGCCTTCGCTTACGGAATTTTTTATTTCGGCCGCCACATTAAAGCTTTCCAAAAAATAAGCCAGGGCTTTTGCGTGTTTGGAATTTTCTTCCACAATCAAAACTTTTTTCGGGTGCCTGCTTAGTGCATCCTCAATTTTTTGAAAAACAGTGCTCATCTTTTCATAAGCTACCGGCTTGTTTATAAAATCAATGGCGCCGGAAAGAAGGCTTTGTGCTTTTGCATCGTAAGACGACATAATATGAACAGGTATGGCCCTTGTTTCAGGGTTTGATTTTAATTCATCCATTACTTCCCAGCCGCTTTTTACCGGCAGTTGTATATCGAGCAGGATGCCGTATGGTTTGTATTTTTTAGCAAGCTCCATACCTTCATCGCCTCGCACAGCCACAATGCCTTTATATTTTTTTCGCCTTGTAAAATCGAGCAATGATTTGGCAAAAGCAGTATCGTCTTCAACAATTAAAATGGTTTTATCGTTTTCTTTAATGCGGTCTCTGTCATCCGGAACGGGCTGCGGTATCACGGCAGAAATGTATTCACTGTTCTGCGCCCTGGCAAGTTGCATTTCTGTAATATCAGATTGCCCGGTGGCTGTTTCTGCTGCTTTTAGTTCTGCAGGCTTATAAGATGATTTTTTGTTTGCAGGTATGGTTAGCGTAAATGTACTGCCCTTGCCTTCTTCGCTGCTAACGGTTATTTGGCCGGAGAGAAGCCTGGCAAGTTCACGGCTTATGGAAAGCCCCAAACCTGTGCCGCCGTACTGGCGTTTGGTGGAACCATCGGCCTGCTGAAAAGCTTCAAAAATGGTTTCAAGCTTTTCTGCGGGAATGCCAATACCCGTATCCGTAACGGTAAAGATAACTGTATCATTCAAGCCTTTAATATTCAATATCACAGCGCCGTGTTTGGTAAATTTCAGTGCATTGGCAACCAGGTTGCGCAAAATTTGTTCAAGGCGCAAACGGTCTGTCTCAATATATGGTGTTGCAGATTCGTCTGTTTCAATTTTAAACACAATATCCTTGTCTTTTGCAAGCGGTTCGAATAATGCATTTAATTCGGTTACCAGGTCTTTAACAGCAATATTGCTGTGTTCCAATTCCATTTTACCCGCTTCAATTTTTGAAAGATCAAGTATTTCGTTGATGAGCGTTAACAAGGCATTACCGGAGTTTTGAATGACCGTTGCATATTCAATCTGGTCTTTATTTAAATTGCCGGTATGATTTTCGGATAATAATCTTGACAAGAGCAGGACAGAGTTGAGCGGCGTTCTTAATTCATGCGACATGTTTGCAAGAAACTCAGACTTATACTTTGTAATTAATTCAAGTTGTTCCGCCTTTGCCTGTATTTCAAGGTTACGCTCAAGTATCAGCTCATTCTTTTCTTCAAGCAGGCGGCTGCGTTCCTCCAGCTCTGCATTGGACTGTAACAGTTCTTCCTGCTGTACTTTTAGTTCTTCTTCTGAAGCCTGGAGCTTTTCCGCCTGCACTTCCAGTTCGGCATTAATATTTTCCAGTTCGTTATGCTGGCTTTGCAATGCTTCAGATTGCGCCTGTGTTTCAGCCAGTAATTCTTCCAGGCGCCGGTGATTGCGCGCTGTGTGAATAGCCATGCCAATGTTATAAACTGAACTGCGCAGGAACTGCCTGGTTATATTATCAATTTCATTAAGTGAAGCCAGTTCTATCGCACCTTTTAATTTTCCTTCAAAAAAAACCGGTACAGCCAAAACATTTTTAGGCTTTAAGCTGCCCGACGAAAAAGATATCACCATATCTGTTTCATTAATATCTTCGAGTAAAAGTTCCCTTCCGCTTATTGCACTCTGGCCTACCAGGTCCTCACCAGGCTTTACTGTTTTTTTTATTTTGCTTTCATCAAGCGCAATTCCTGATGTTAAAACAAGGGAGTCATTTTCAGCAAGATAAAAAGCACCAACCGGTATTTTTGTATAAGCTGTTATAAAATCAATAACATTATAGGCAAGCTGGTTGAGATTTTTTTCACCAATCATTTTATCATTCAGACCTGCTATGCCGGTTTGCAGCCATTCGTTGTGCTTAAGGTTGTCAAAAGAATAATCGAGTGATTCGGCCATTTTATTTAATGACAGTGAAATATTGCCCAGTGCATCCTGTCCTGCATCGCTTATCCTGGTCTTATAATCACCGGCCGAAATCTTGTCGGCTATACTTCGAATGATGTCAAGGCGGACGTTTATATCCTTATCTTTTTGCTCCAGCTCCTGCTGCAATTTTGTTCTTTTTTCGAGATCATTATTTACCCTGAAGAAAGAAAACAGCGCAACTGCAAATGATAATAAAGAGGCTATCACTATAAGTATTGGGGTAGAGGATGAAAACCGGTTCAGGCTTGCTGTGCGTGCCCGTAAAGTATCTTTTTCCCGGTTTTCCATTTGCTGTACCAGTTGCCTGGCGCTATCCATATATGTTTTACCAATTTCCAGTGCATTAACAGTAGGCTCAATGCCTTTCCGTTTATCGTCAATAAGTAATTGTAAACTGCTGATGCGTTTTGTAACAAGCTGCCTGAGCTGCTCGGCGCTTTGCACCTGCAGATCGTTGCCGGCGCTCTGTTCCTTTATCCCGCTTATAAGTGAATAGGCTTTGGGTAGCGACCCGGTATAGGGCTCAAGAAAGCGCTCCTGCCCCGTTAGCAGGAAACCGCGCTGGCCGGTTTCGGCGTCTTTTAAAGCTGATACCACGTTTTCAAGACTACTTATTACATCATTGGTGCGTACTACTTCCTGCTGGCTGCTTAATAAACCCGTTATACTTGAATAAGACGCCACTGCACTTACAATGAGCAATAAAAACGAAATGCCATAAAGTATAAGCAGGTTTCTTTTGAATGAATTCATAGCTAAAATTTATTGATGTAAAGCGGCCGATGGTTTCGTTTGTGTTACGGGCAGCACTAAAATAAATGTGGTGCCTTTGCCTTCCCTGCTTCTTGCTGTAACAAGGCCGTTATGCTTTTCAATGATTTTTTTTACGATGCTCAGGCCAATACCGGTGCCCTGGTATTCTGATCTTCCATGCAGGCGTTGAAACATGGTAAAGATTTTGTCGAGGTATTGCTCATTAAAGCCAATGCCGTTATCTGCAATATATATACGGCAATAACCGCCTTTTGCAGCGGCTTTGCTGCCGGCAGATTTTTCCTTTGTCAAATCGCTCCATATTTTTATTTCGGGAGCGGCGGCAGGTTGTGAAAATTTAATAGCATTGCTGATGATGTTTTGAAATACCTGCCGGATCTGGTCGGGAATCATTTCAATGGCAGGGAGATTATCCACACTGATATTTGCCTTTTTTTCTTTAATCGCAAGCTCAAGATCGGTAATGGCGCCGCGAATAACTGTATTAAGTGAAGCGGTTACAAAGTCAGGATCGGTGGCAAGGCGGGAATAACTTAGAAGATCGTTGATAAGGGTGCGCATTCTTTCAGATGAAGCAATAATCCTGTTGATGTACTGGCCTGCATCGTTGTTTCCCATAAAGCGCTCTTTCACTATCTGGCTGAATGTAATGATCTTTCGCAGCGGTTCCTGCAAATCATGCGAAGCAATAAAAGCATATTGCTGCAACTCGGTATTGCTTGCTTCCAGCTCTTTATTGGCCTCAATTAATTCAGCCGTTCTTTCTTCAACCTTTTTTTCCAGGTTGTGCTTAATATCGTTCAACTCTTTTGTTTGCTTATACAGCCTTACAAAGGTTTTTATTTTAAGCAGTAATAATTCGGGGTCGAAAGGCTTGGTTATATAATCCACGCCGCCCGAAGTATAGCCTTTGGTAATAAAACGTTTATCAATATTTACTGCCGAAAGAAATATAATGGGTATATCTTTTGATTTACTGTAACCTGTTATATTTTCAGCTACTTCGTAGCCATCCATGCCCGGCATTTGCACATCGAGGATAATGAGCTCGTATTCTGATTTTAATATTTTCCTCAGCGCTTCTTCGCCCGACATGGCAGTATCCACATCGTACAGGTTTAACTGTAACAATGTTTTGAGGGAGAAAAGGTTTTCTTTCTTGTCGTCAACAATAAGGATCATACTGCTTTTCCTGTTTTATATTTTGATAAGCAGTTAGCAAAGTACATTAAATCAACAAACGATAAAGGCTGAAGAAGTATTGCTGAGGTTACGCAGGCTTTTTTCCAGGCTGCCGGGCGCATTTTTTGAAATGGTTGATAATATGCGCTCTAATTCTTTTATACAGGCAGGTTTGGTAATAAAGCACGCAGCGCCCTTTAACATGGCTTCTTCAATGTCTTTAGACTGGGAAGACGTTGTGTATATAATTACAGGTATTTTGCCCAGCGCGGCATCCTTCTTAAGTTCGGCAAGGCATTCTTTGCCGCCCATGCGTGGCATATTCAGGTCTAAAAAAATAATATCAGGATAATCATCTTCAGAACTGTGCTTTAAAATTTTCAGGGCTTCATAGCCATTTCCGGCGCTAACAATTTCCAATGCGGGATCTATTTCCTGCATAACTTCCTTAAAAACACTAACATCGTCAGTGTCGTCATCAATGAGAAAAAAACGGGTGTAATAAGACATATAGATTTATTATCGTTACAAGCCTTTGGCAATATGGGCAAAAGTGCAAATGCAAATGTATTGTTCTAAATGAAAGTATAGGCAAAGCTTTGCTTTAATTTAGTAAAAGCCTTGCAATTTATGAAGCTGTGCCGGTAATTCCTTTTAACAAAGATTTCCAGATTAATGAAACCGAGCATGATAATTTTTTCTCACACAGGGGAATGTACATAGCGAGGTTCCATGAGGCAACTGAAAAAATAAACTTGTACGAATGAAAAGAAAGAGCGTTGGGGATCGCGTTTATATGTTAAGTATTCAGGCTGCGTTTCAGCCATAGTATTGGATTTATTTATTATAAATGTATTTGCAAGAAAGCTCGCCAGTTTTTTCTTTTTCATTTCTTTGGAATTATTGTCTTTTTTCAAAGCGGTTATTTTTAAATTGTCGTAAACAAATAAAACAGAACTGCGGGCATTATAGCTGTTGGCAATAATATGCGCTTTTAGTTTTTTTATGGAAAGGCTCTTTACTTCAAACGATCCTAATGGTTTTGATGCGGTGTTGATAATTTTCCCATCCATTGGCCCAAGGTCAACGTCGAGCGTAAAATCGCCGGTTTTTGTTTTTGTCATGTCAAACGGAAATACGGCGCTGAAGCTTCCTGCATTAAACAATTTACTTTGTGCTGCAATTTTTATTATTTTGTTTGCAGCTATTTTTTCGGGCACGTTGGTTACGTTTGTTAGCTGGCCGCTGATATTGGTCCAGGTAACAGCGCCTGTTTGCCCTGTTTTGATATTTAACTCTCTGTAAGTGAACTCAAAATTTTGAACAAGCATTGTGTCTATATCAACAGGTATTTTTAACCTTGCCAGCAACTGGTGCGGGTAGTTGCCAATTTTAGATTTGGTTGATGGCGGTATGTTTTTATCGGCATACACGTCCATTGAGCCATTATTAAATTCTGCGTGTTTTGCAATAAATCCTTTTCCTAAAAAAAGTTTGTACCAGTCAATGTTGTGGAAGCTGGCAGATTTGAATTGTATGTTATAGCGGTCTTTATAGAATGTAAGATGCTTTCCAAATTCCTGCTTGCTGTAGCGTGGCTGCAGGGTAAGCCCGGCTGCGTTAATTGATTTTTGGGCCGCATGCAAAGTAAGGGTATCAATTTTCAAAAAATACATGCTGTCTGGTTAACCTGGGTTAAAGCCCAGGAAATTCTTTTTTAGTCTGACAATAATGAATTTATTTTAAATAAGATTGTAGATGAAATGCCTCTATTTGTTTTAAGTAACAGCTTTTAATTTGGATATATAAGATTCAATAAATTCATTTTTTCTTTTCAGCCTGTATTGCATTACAAACCGCGGATGCGGCAGTGTTTCAATACGGTTGAACCATTTATATTCATTATTCAGTTTTTGCAGGTGTTTTAAATTTTCGCCTTCGCCAATGCAAAAACACACATCGGTATTTAATCCAAACCCAATCTGCTGCTGCATGCAGTTAATAATAAAGGGCTGAATATCTTTAAGCAGTGCTTTGTCGTCGTAATAATTAAGGTTTTTACCATTTTTTACAAAACCCAGCGGGCTCATGGCCGTTATATAAAAATATTTATAAAACAATTGGGCGCCGCCGTAAGCTTCAAGCATATCATAAATAAAAACAGAAGACAGTTCCTGCTTTTTTTGAAAGCTGTTATCAATGCCGCAAACTTTTTCCAGGCGCAGCGGGTCTGTAAACGGAATACCTGTAACGCCGCCGCCAAACCTGCCGGGATTAATGCCTATTAATGCATGACGCCTGTTGTTATCTCTGTAATATTTTTTATAAAAGGCCCTGCATGCTTCCTGCACATCGCTGCGCTGATGCGCATCCAGCACTTCAACGCCGTTTTGTAAAGTAAATGGCAATTTTAAGGTGAAGAGAAATTGCAGTATTTTATTGCTGAACATAGCCTGTTTGTTTCGTAAGTTTTTGGATGGCTGCTGCGCAAAATAAAACAGGCACAAACTTTATTTAAAAGCCTGCACCTGTTTTTTTATGAAAAACTGAGTTTATAAAACGCCTACGACCTTTGTATAATCTGTATCGGTTAAAATGGTAAGCAGTTGGTCTTTTACCTTCACAATGTGCATCACCAGTTTGGATTCCTTGCACGAGCGCAAAAACTCGATTATTTCTGTGAACCTCGGGTTATCGGCGCCTTTTTCTTCGCGGTGCGCCTCATTTCTTAACTGGAATAAGCTCAGCAGCTTTTTAGTTTCCTGCGGCGTAGATTCTATGTACTCTTTAATATCATGCAAATCTTCCGCAATTTTCCTGAGAAATTTTTGGTAATAGATTTTTGACAATCGTTCGAGTGTGAGAATTGACATAATGCACTTTTTATAATGAATAATAATAAAGTTTCAATCAGCAATTCAGGTAAACAACAGGCATTAAAGATGCGGCAAGATATATTTTATACTGTTAAAAACAATGCATTTTTTTCCACATAATAATTTAATAATGTGCATTGATTTTTAGCCGGATAAATCATCCCGTTCAGGCATAAATTAAGTCTTGTTCAAATGGATTTTTGCATTAAAGGCTTCTGTTTTTGTAAGATATCAAGAATTTTTTCTTTCGTCATGTATCAAATTAAAACTTAATTTTTTAATGCGCTTCCAGCCAGTTATCACCAACGCCCAATTCCGCTTCAACAGGCACATCATGCGGCAGTGGCAATGCCGCTTTCATATTGTGTAAAATGAGCGGCTGCAACACATCCAGTTCAGATGGCAAGGCGTCGAATACCAGTTCATCATGCACCTGCATAATCATTTTGCTTCTTAAGCTTTCTTTCTTCATGGCGTCATGAATTTTTATCATCGCCATTTTTATCATATCGGCTGCTGTGCCCTGAATGGGAGAATTAATGGCGTTGCGTTCCGCATAACTGCGCACGGTGAAGTTGGCGGAATTAATGTCTTTCAGCCAGCGCTTGCGGCCCATTAATGTTTGCACATAACCATGTTCGCGGCAGAAGTTTATCATATTGTCCATATAAGTTGTGATGCCGCTGAATTCTTTTTTATAATTATCAATTATTTCCTTTGCCTCTGTGCGGCTTATGCCAAGGTTATCTGCCAGGCCAAAAGCGCCCTGCCCGTAAATAATGCCGAAGTTTACACTCTTGGCTTTGTAGCGCATTTCTTTTGTTACGCCTGCTGCATCCACATTAAACACTTTTGCAGCCGTGGCTGTATGAATGTCTGCACTGTTTTTAAAAGCATGGCATAAGTTTTCATCACCGCTCATGGCGGCAACAATCCTTAATTCAATTTGTGAATAATCCGCACTGATAATAACATTGCCCGGCCTTGGAATAAACGCTTTCCGTATCTCTTTTCCGCGTTCTGTGCGTATGGGGATGTTTTGCAAATTGGGGTTATTGCTTGCCAACCTTCCTGTAACGGCAACGGCCTGCCCATAAGTTGTATGTACACGCCCTGATTTCCTGTTTATCAATGAAGGTAATGCATCAACATACGTTGACTTTAGTTTTGTTAACTGGCGGTAAGCAAGAATATCTGCTACAATCGGGTTGCTGTGCGCCAGCTTCATCAATACATCTTCGCCGGTGGCATACTGGCCGCTTTTTGTTTTTTTGGCCGATGGATTCAATTGCAGTTTTTCAAACAATACTTCCCCCAGTTGTTTGGGTGAGCCAATGTTGAATTTAACGCCGGCGCCGGCATATACAGCCTGTTCTGCCTGGTAAGCTTCGCGTTCCAGTTCTTTTGAATAATTCAGTAAGAAAGGAACATCTATCATTACGCCCTCAAATTCCATATCGGTTAAAACCTTTACCAGGGGATTCTCCACCTCATAAAAAACCTGTTCAACGTCTTTTGTTTTTAATAAAGGGTGTAATGCATGTTTTAATTGTAAAGTGATGTCTGCATCTTCTGCGGCATAATCCTTTAATTTTTTAATTTCCACATCACGCATCGTACCTTGTCCCTTGCCTTTCTTACCAATGAGCTCTTCAATATGCACCGGTTCATAACCAAGGTATTGTGCACTTAATAAATCCATGCTGCGCTTGCCATCCGGCTCTACCACATAATGCGCCAGCATGGTATCATATACCTGGCCCTTTATTTCCCGGTTATAATATTTTAGAATAAGTAAATCGTATTTTATATTATGGCCTATCCATGTGAGATCCGGATTATCAAACAAAGGCTTTAATAATTCCAGCAGGTTGCAGGTGGCTTCGTATTCCGTTGAACAGGTTACAAAATAAGCCTCGCAGGGTTTATACGAAAAGCTCATGCCAACTAATTCTGCATCATTGGCATCAATACCCGTTGTTTCTGTATCAAAGCAAATTTCCGTTTGCTGCATCAGCACATCCACCAGCGCCTTTATCTTTTCTTCATCATCCGCCAGAATATATTCATGTGGTGTATTGGTAATGTTTTTTGATGTTGCCAGGCCGGCCTCACCCCCCGCCCTCTCCAAAGGAGAGGGAGCTTTTGAGTCTTCTGCATGTTCAATAACGGTTCTTGCCGCGGCGCCTTCAATTGCATTACCGAATAAGTCTGTTTGCACACCAACCGGCGCCGATTGAAATACGTTAAAATCATCTCCTAAAATCCTTTTGCCAATCGTTTTAAATTCAAGCTCGGTGAATATTTCAATCAATGCCGGCTTATCCCACTCTTTCAAACAAAACTGTTCTTCATGAAACTGAACCGGTGCATTGGTTATAATGGTGGCAAGCTTTTTACTAAGTATCGCCGATTCTTTTCCGTCAATAATTTTTTTGCCCAATGCGCCTTTAATGTTTTCTGCATTGGCCACCACATTTTCAAGGCTGCCATATTCTTTCAGCAATTTGGCGGCTGTTTTTTCGCCCACACCGGCAATGCCCGGGATATTATCAACGGCATCGCCCATCAGGCCTAAAATATCAATAACCTGGCCAACGCGCTCTATATCCCATTTGGCGCAAACTTCGGCAGGGCCAAGAATTTCAAAGCTGCCACCCTGGTAGCCAGGCTTATAAATTTTTACGCCATCCCGCACCAACTGGCCGTAATCTTTATCGGGCGTAACCATATACACGTCATAGCCCGCGTCATGCGCCTGCCACGCCAGTGTGCCGATTACATCATCCGCTTCATAACCCTCAACGCCGATGCAGGGAATATTAAAACCTTCGATTATCTTTCTTATGTCAGGAATTGATTCCATTAAATCTTCGGGCGCTTCCTGTCGGTTGGCCTTATAATCGGTGAAATCGGTATGGCGTTCTGTTTTGCCTTCCACGTCAAAACAAACAGCAAGATGGGTAGGTTTTTCACGGTTCATTAAATCAATCAAAGTATTGGTAAAGCCAAACTGCGCATTGGTGTTTCTTCCTTTTGAAGTAATGCGCGGGTTGCGTATTAAAGCATAATAGGCGCGAAAGATGAGGGCATAAGCATCCAGCAAAAACAAACGTTTATCCATGTTGCTAAGATAAGGCCATGCACTGAATCAATTTTGTGAAGGTTGCTGCAAAAGTTTTATAGAATTATTAATCATAGTGAAACCGGCACTTTGCAATTAATATTTCTTCCTGCTGAACTTTGTAAATCAGCCTGTGTTCATCAGTTATTCTTCTTGACCAGAAGCCTTTGTATTTATGCCTGAGCGGTTCAGGTTTTCCAATGCCGGTAAAGGGTGTGCGGGCAATATCTTTTAATAAATCATTTATGCGGCTTAAAATTTTTTTACCAGTTTTTTGCCAGTATAGATAATCTTCCCAGGATTCATCAACAAATATGTATTTCATGTTTCAATCAACTCTTTCCTGAACGAGTTGCCCCTGGAAAGTTTTTCTATGGCCGAATCAAGGCGCTGTTCATTTTTTTTAGAGCTCAATTCATGATTAGTGGCCAACAAAGAATTATATTCATTTAAAGACATAATAACTACGCCATTGTCTTTGCCGCGGGTTATAATGAGTGTTTCAAAATTTTTTGTAACCCGGTCAAAGTATTTCTTAACGTCTTTACTGAAGTCTGATATAGTTGTTGTAAGCATCCTGCTAAGTTAATGAACAATGATATTGTAATTAATAAACTTTTAATTGCTTTATTAAAAAATAGCTTTGATTTTTGCAACCACTTAAAACAGCAGCCTGCAGATGCCATCTGTATTTGAGTACAAGGGAGTGATCCCGCATCAAGTGCGGGACAGGCTTCACGGTGATGCGTTGAGTTGCAGCAGCCGGCGACATAATAATTATTCTTCAATTTATAACGAATGATATTGTATGAAGCATTTGCCATTAAGCCCGCAGCTTTTTGTTGAGAACAGGAAGCGTTTTATTAAGGAGATGAAGCCAAACAGCATTGCCATTTTTAACAGCAATGATGAAGTGCCCACGAGCGCGGACGCCACCTACAGGTTTCAGCAAAACACAAGCCTGTACTGGCTTTGCGGCATTGAACAGGAAGATACGATGGTGGTTTTGTTTCCGGATAATGTGGAAGAGAAATACCACGAGGTGCTGGCATTGGCGCGGCCAAATGAGCTGAAAGAAAAATGGGATGGCAAAAGGTTAAGGGCCAATGAAGCAAAGGAAATTTCAGGCATTCAAACGATTGTTTGGCTGGATGCATTGGATGCTTTATTGCAGAAATGGGCGCATGCGGCAGATACTATTTATTTGAACACTAATGAACATGACCGTAAATCCACCGCTTATTATGCCACACGCGATTACCGTTTTGTGCAGGAGATGAAAGCGCGTTATCCCCTGCATAATTATGAACGTGCTGCAAAAATTTTATTAAAGCTGCGCGCCATAAAAACAAAGTATGAAATTGAAGTAATAGAAAAGGCCATTGATATTACAGATAAAACATTTCGCCGCCTGCTGCAGTTTATAAAGCCCAGCGTTATGGAATATGAAATTGAAGCGGAGATCATGCATGAGTTCCTGTGCAACCGGGCCAAAGGCGAGGCTTACAGCAGCATTATAGCAGGCGGCGACAGGGCAAGAACATTACATTATGTTTTTAATAACGAGGAAGTAAAAGACGGTGAACTGATATTGATGGATTTTGGCGCCAACTATGGGGGTTATGCAGCCGACCTTACCCGAACCGTGCCGGCGAATGGCGTATTTACCAAAAGGCAAAAACAAGTGTATAATGCATGCTTGCATTTACATAAATATGCAAAAGGCTTATTAAGGCCGGGTGTTGTGCTGGCAGATTATCATGAGAAAGTAGGAGCTGAGGCTACAAAGGTTTTTATAAAGCTTGGTTTGCTTACCAAAGCCGATGTAAAGAATGAAGACAAGGAAAACCGCGCCTACAGGAAATATTTATATCATGGCATTTCACACCATCTGGGTTTGGATGTGCATGACCTTGGGCCATTTAATGAGCCTTTGAAAGAAGGCGCCGTGCTTACCGTTGAACCGGGCATTTACATAGAGCAGGAACACATTGGTGTCCGTATTGAAAATAATGTATGGCTTACAAAACGTGGCAATGTTGATTTGATGAAGCACATTCCCATCGAGGCGGAGGAGATTGAGGGGCTGATGAAAGCCCCCATCCCTAAAGGGGTGTAATGCCTCAAGTTTAAAGGGGGAAATAAATATTTTAATGTCAGAAATAAATTAAGAACTTTTAATATCAGCATTTTTTTAAAACTCCCCTTTAGGGGATGGGGGCTTATGAAACAAATTCCAAACATCATTACATTATTCAATCTTTTTTTTGGCTGCATGGCTATTGTTTACATTCTTCAGCCGGGGCTGGTGCCTTTGTATAATGCAGATGAATTAACCTTAACGCCTGATGTTACAGCAATTGGCACCCAATACATCAGCATTCCTGAACAAATGTTTATGGCCTCTTTATTCATTGGCCTGGCAGCGGTTGTTGATTTCTTTGACGGCTTTGTGGCAAGATGGATGAAAGCAACATCTGCAATAGGTGTTCAGTTAGATTCGCTGGCTGATGTGGCAAGCTTTGGCGTGGCGCCATCATTAATCATATACCAGTTTTTGCGTTTGAGTTTTGCGCAGCAGGAAGATGGTTTGCAAACAAGCACCTTATTCCTAATGCCTGCTTTTATTGTAGCCTGTGCCGGCGCTTACAGGCTGGCAAGGTTCAATATTGATACTGAACAAACCACCTATTTTAAAGGCGTGCCTATTCCGGCGAACGGGTTGGTGGTAGCATCTTTTCCATTAATATACTGGACAAACGAGCATGCCGTTGTTACGCAAGTTCTAATCAGCCCGTGGTTTTGGTATGCCATCATTTTTATACTTTCTTATTTAATGGTGTCAAGCAAACCCATGCTGGCGTTAAAGTTTAAAGGAGTTACGGTACAGAAGCTCATGCCATTCATTATAATTGCAGCAGTGGCCATTGTTTCCGCCTTCTTTATTCAATGGCTGGCGGCGCCTCTAAGTTTTTTGGTTTATGTTATTTTATCTTTGCTGCATAAACAATAGAATACCGGCCTGATGCTTTTAAAGCGCCTGACGGATAAAAAGCTCAATATTAGTTATGACGTATAATATTCAGATAAAAGTTATGTTATTGAAAGACCTGCTTGACCCGCAGGGAAAAGCCGTGCAGACAGGTTTGAAAAATTTAGGTTTAAACGGTATAAATGATGTGCGTATTGGTAAACATATTACTTTGCAAATTGATGCGGATTCTGAAGAAACTGCTAAAGCTGCAGCCGATGAAGCCTGTAAAAAACTGCTTGCAAATCCTGTAATGGAGTTTTATGAGATAGAAACCCTCAATCCTTAAAGGGAAGTATTGCTTTCAAAAAAATTTAATCAACTTTATTTCTTCTTAAATTGATATATGCCTGAAAGCAATAATCAAACTTATAGAACTCCCCTTCAGGGGATGGGGGCTTCTTTATTTCTTGTTCCCACACCGCTCGGCAATTTAAAAGATATAACACTCCGCGCCATTGAAGTGCTGAACGCCGTGGATGTTATCTTATGCGAAGACACACGCACCTCTTCAAAACTGCTGCAGCATTACCAAATCCAGAAACCTTTATCGCCATACCACCAGCACAACGAGCATAAAATACTGCATCATTTAATTGAACAGTTTCAGGCCGGCAAAACAATGGCTGTTATTACCGATGCAGGCACACCCGCCATTTCAGACCCCGCATTTTTATTGGTGCGGGAATGTTTAAAAAATAATATAAAGGTTGAATGTTTGCCCGGTGCAACGGCATTTGTGCCGGCGCTTGTAAACAGCGGCCTGCCCATAAACCGCTTTGCATTTGAAGGCTTTCTTCCGCTTAAAAAAGGCAGGCATACATTGCTTACACAACTGGCAACAGAAGAAAGGACCATGGTTTTTTATGAAAGCCCGGTAAGGCTTGTTAAAACATTGCATGATTTTATTAACTATTTCGGCGCAGAAAGAAGATGTAGTGTTAGCAGAGAGTTAACAAAGCTGTTTGAAGAAAATTATCAGGGAAGTTTATCCGAAGTTTGTGCACATTTTTCAGGCAAAAATGTAAAGGGTGAAATTGTAATTGTGGTAGAAGGCAAGTTTTGATTTATGAAAAAAGCGTTTTTCTTTTTATTGTTTTTTTTGATTGTTGTTTGGGCGCAGGCGCAGCTTGGCAAAATCCCGGCTGAAGTTACTGATGCCTTTGTTGCCCGCTATCCGCACGCTACACATGTGGAATGGAGAAACAAGCTGCATGTGTATGAAGCCCACTTTAAGCTGAACAGCTATATTATTACGGCAAGTTTTTCTTCAAAAGGGGAATGGGAAGGAAGCGAACGGGAGCTGGAATTTAACCAGTTGCCGGGTGAAGTGGTGGATGGGTTCTCAAAAAGCAAGTATGCCGACCGCGAAAAGAAAACCGCGTATGAAGTGCAGGTGTTAGGCAAGCCCTTGCAATACCGCATCAATGTTCAAAAATCGGGCATACAGAAAAAGAATTTGTATTTTGATGCCAATGGCAAGCTGCTGAAAGAGTCCATCGTTTTATAAAAAAAATTTTTGCCTGGCATTTTGTGCATGATATTGCATTTGCCAGGCATTTTTGTATCTCTAACTTTTATCAGCATGAATAAGCTTTCAATTTCTTTATCAGTTTTATGCATTGTTTCCTGCCTGACTGCAAATGCACAGCCAGACCGGTGGCAGCAACGTATTGCTTACAACATTAATGTGAATGTGAATGTGGAAAGCAATCGTTTTTCAGGCGTTGAAAAAATTGATTACTGGAACAACTCTCCCGATACCCTGCACCGCGTTTTCTTCCATTTGTACTGGAATGCCTTTCAGCCTAACAGCATGATGGATGTGCGCAGCCGTGAACTTGGAAAAATCGAATTGGGGTTAGACAAAGATGGCAATACGATTTATGACTGGGACGACCGTGTGCGCGACCGCATCCAGCATTTGCAGCCCAATGAAATTGGCTATGACAGCACGGAATATGTGAAGCTGAATGGCATTGCACAAAAGCTTATCTATCATGAAACCATATTGGAAGTGCAATTAAAAACGCCTTTGCTTCCGCATTCAAGAAACAGTTTCGAGGTTTCTTTTAACTGCCAGGTTCCTGTTCAGATAAGAAGAAGCGGCCGCGATAATGCCGAAGGTATTCGTTACAGCATGAGCCAGTGGTATCCCAAAATGGTGGAATACGATTACCAGGGCTGGAATGCCAACCCATACATAGCAAGGGAATTTTACGGTGTTTGGGGTGATTACAACGTAAACATTACGATTGATAAAGATTATATGCTGGCAGGTTCGGGTACTTTGCAAAACCCAAACGAGGTAGGTTACGGCTACGGAATGTCAACCGATAACCGTCAACCGTCAACCGAAACTAAAGCTAACGGCCAGCGGTCAGCGGTAAACGGTAAGCTTGTATGGAAATTTGCTGCGCAGAACGTGCACGATTTTGTGTGGGCCGCAGATACGGCTTACACCATGATAAAAAAACAAATGCCCAACGGCCCGTTGTTTTATTTTATTTATAAGAAAGTAGATTCCCAGCAGGTGAAATGGGAGAATGTAGCGAACACGATTGAGAAAGCATATCCCTACATAGCCAAAACATTTGGCGCTTATCCATATAAAAATTATTCTTTTATACAGGGCGGCGATGGCGGTATGGAATACCCCATGGCTACACTTATAAAAAATGCAAGCGTTGGTACCGCTATTCATGAGTTTATGCATAGCTGGTACCAGGGCATGATGGGCACCAACGAAAGTTTATATCCCTGGATGGACGAAGGCTTTACTACTTATGCGGAACAAAGGGTAAGTAACTGGCTGAAGGGCGATACGGCTTTTGCATTCAACAGTTCTTATAATTCATATTTCAGGATACTGAAAAGCGGGCGGGAAGAAGCTTTATGCACACATGCCGATCACTTTAATACCAATTATGCTTATTCAGTTGCAGCCTATTCAAAAGGTTCTATATTTCTTTCGCAATTAGGTTATATTGTTGGTGAAGATAATCTTAATAAAATCCTGCTCGAATATTATAAAGCATGGAAATTCAGGCATCCCAATGCCAACGATTTTGTGCGTGTAGCAGAAAAAGTAAGCGGCATTGAACTGCAGTGGTATAAGGAATACTGGGTATATACCACCAAAACAATTGATTATGCGCTTGGCGATATAAATATGGATGGTAATGTTGCCAATATTACCGTGAAGCGGTTGGGCTTAATGCCCATGCCTGTTGATATACTGGTTACTTATAAAGACGGCAGCCGGGAAATGCATTATATTCCCCTGAGCCTGATGTATGGCGCAAAACCGGCAGAAGATACCGTTAAAAGAATTGTGCATGATGAATGGAAGTGGGTTGACCCGGCGTATAGCTTTACTATTTCAAAGCCGGTTAATGAAATTAAGTCAATCGAAATAGACCCATCCCTGCGCATGGCTGATGTGAACAGGGTGAATAATAAAATTATGGTTCCCTGATCTTCAAAAAAAATATCCGGCAGCTGGCAACAAACAACCTCCAGGCAACTTGTGAACAGGCAAACCCATGCACTTGTAAGCTTTAAGCAAACGCGGCATTGAATTTCATAATTATTATCCCGGCACAACTCATGCTCATATAACCTGGTTTGCCATCAGCAGTATCTTCGTTTGCAGTATTGCCGCAACAGTAATAGCGTCTTTAATTTTTCCTTCCATTACCCTATTGTACACTTCGTTAAAAGGGATTTTTTTTATGGTCAATTGTTCCGTTTCATCGGGCATGGGGCTGTGCTGGCTAAGCCCTTTGGCAATAAAGATGGTGCATAGTTCATCGGTCACAGAATTACTCAGGTACATCTCCCTTATTTTTTGCCATCGCTCCGCCTTTAAACCGGTTTCTTCAAGCAATTCCCTTTGTGCGGCTATAAGCGGGTCTTCATTTAATCCGCCGCCTTCAGGTATTTCCCAGCTATATTCATCAATCGTAAACCTGTACTGGCCCACAAGGTAGGTGTTCAGTTCATCATCCAAGGGCACAATGCCTATGGCCAGGTTCTTAAAATGTACTTTGCCATAAATGCCTTTGCCGCCGGCAGGGTTAATAACTTGGTATTCTGTAAGATTGATCCATGGGTTATCATAAATATCTTTTGCACCTGCAATTTTCCATGGGTTTTTAAATTCATTCATATTAAAAAAAACCTGAACAGTAAATAATTCAGGCCGGGCAAAATTATGCCAGGGGAGGTTACAGACATACTTTGTTATTTTAAATCCGGCAACAATCTTCACAAACCATGAAAAGGAGTGTACCGGTATGTTGTGCTTTTTATGAGAACCGGCCTGGCGCGAATGCAAATGTGGCCAGGATATGTGGGATTTTGTACGATGTTACAGAAAGCCTGCTGCTCAAGGCATATTCCGGGCATTGTTTTCTGCAGTTTGATCGCAGCACTGTTATACTAAACGGCAAACTGCCCGAAACCTTATGCAGGTTTAAGCTGGAGCAACAGGCAAATAAAAAAATTAGCAACGGCTTACAAAAAAAGGCTTGTTTTCACAAACCTTGAATCTTATGACAACCCGAAGAGTGAAACCGTTGTACGGGCGCAAAATATTTTTTAAAAAATCCAGGAATTTAAAACGTCTTTAAGTTTTTATGATTATTGTGGGCCGGTATATAAATAGTTAAAACCTCTGATGTTTTGAGTGATAAAAAGAGTTTTATATTACGGATTGATACCGGTACCTATGCGCTGCTTGAAAAATGGGCTTCGGATGATTTTCGTAGTGTAAATGGGCAGATAGAGTTTCTAATTAATAATGCCTTAATCAAGGCGGGCAGAAAAGCTAAAGGCAAAACAGCGACAAATACCACAGATAAGAAAAAATAATTATCTTTTTCGTCTGCCGATTTTTAATTTTATTTTTTGCCACATGGAATTCGCATAAAAAATTTTGCATGCTTCTTTTCTTATTAGAATTACCTCTATGAGGTTGTTGTCATTTTGTTATTCTGCTTTAATAATTCGCTCTGCGAAGTCTCCGGAACTGAAGTGCTCGAACCCTGCATTAGCGATCCGCGATCCACTGGATCACCCACGTGTGTAGAAATAATTATGCCAGGGGGATTTCCACACCGTAGGTGTGGTGAGTGTAAACGTTCCGTTCCAATGGAACGGTAAAGAAACATTACGGGCAGCATTGTACACACGTTAAGCCTCTATGAGGCTTTAAGAAAATGGTTTCGAACAGCTATGGTCTCCTGACTTCGCAGTTCCTTTCCTATGCGCAAAGCCTGCCCGGCAACTGACCAGGGCAAACGCATCTAAATTAGGTGGAAATAATTCCCAAATGTGGATAAGAATGCGGGTTTAAAGAGATTGGGCAGAAGTTATCTACGTTTGTCTTTTGTTAAGTATAAAGCAGGAAAATGCATTC
>NZ_JASGEX010000081.1:0-18861 GCF_047606085.1 Parafilimonas sp. | reverse complement strand
AGGAAAAAAACATGATTTTTTGCATGTTTTATGAGTTTCAGGGCGTCGGAAGTCCTCTCCTTTGGAGAGGATTTAGGTGAGGTCTATCTGCAGGCTTTAAACATATCGCTTATCCCGAACTCACGTTATATTAAATAATTATATATCCATATCGTTTAGTGAAGGCTTTATTTTTAAAATTCAATAATCATTTTGCAGACGTTTATAATTGATTATTGAATACTGAGTGTTTTTCTTAGCTAAACGACATTGAATTATATTTTATCAGTCAAAGCCCCAGGCCGGCAGGCATTATTTTATATTAATTCAAATAACTTCTTAATCTTGTGCTGTATGAATTACAAGGTCTCCGTGAATAAGCACATTATGGTATGGCTGCACGCCAGCATTGTTCATTAATTCAATGAGTATTTCAGCTGCTGTTGCACCTTGCTTGTAGGGGTATTGTTCAACAGATGCAAAAGGCGGGTCTTGTAAAAATGAGGTGATAGGAATATTGGCGTAACTCACAAATGTTATGTCTTTATTTAAAGCAAGGTTCAGTTTTTTTGCATGGCGAATGCCATCCAGCGCTATATAATCGTTGATGGCAACCACCGCAGTAGGCCTGGGTTTTAAGGCAAGCATTTTTTCCACTGCCCTGGCCGTAGATTCAGGCGAAAGGTCGGTTGATTCCACAAGGCTCATATCAATCTTTATCCTGTTCTTGATCATTACCTTTTTGTACGCCTCTGTGCGTTCCTTTGATGATATCATTTCTTCAGGCCCGTTTAGAATGCCAATGCGGCGGTGGCCTTTCTTAATCAAAAATTCCAGCATTTGTTTAGTGCCTTTCACCATATCGAATGCCACCTTATGCACGTTGGCCAACGATGGCACCCGGTCGAAAAAAACAACCGGTATATTATATTTTTCCAGCGCGGTAAAATGATCGTAGTTCTTTGTTTGCTTGCTTAAGCTTACGATCAGGCCATCTACGTGCTGGTCTTTCATCGCCCTGATGATCTCCTTTTCCATTTCCACATCATCGTGCGACTGGCCAATGAAAACATGGTAATTATTTTTCCTGGCCACATCTTCAATACCGCTGATGGCTTTTGAAAAAAACTCTTCAATTAAACTGGGCAGCACCACGCCAATGGCAAAGGTTTTTCTTTGTTTGAAGAAAATAGCGATCTTATTAGGTTCATACCCTAATTCATCTGCCAGTTGCTGCACCCGCATTTTGGTACGCAGCCCAATGCTTGGATGATCGTGCAAAGCCCGCGATACGGTGGATACAGATATATTAAGCCTTTTGGCAATTTCCTTAATGGTGGGTAGTTTATTCTCTTCAGCCATACGCTCAATAATACTTCAAATCTACAAATTGCTTTACTGCGAAATAAAAATAAATATTGAATGCAAAAACAGGAAACCGTTGCTGCCATGAAAATATGCGGTTGACGGTAATGCGACGCAACCGTGCTGCCATTATTTAGCCTGCCGGCAGCATAAAAAAATATTTATACGCAGTATAAAAAATCAGTTGTTATAATGAATGTACTTTTTTATGGCGCGGTTGTTTACATAACCAATAAGTAATAAGATTATGAATGCTGCAACAATTGTGTAAACAGACAGGTACGGGCTGATGAAAATGTTTTGCGGCATCAAGGTTTTTTGCAGCATGAACTGCAGCGCGGCAACTATTACAAGCGTAATAATAACTGTAATGATATTGGCCGGAAGAAATTGCCGGCGCAGGAAACGTTGCAGTTGTTTGGGCGCCGCGCCGAGCGTTACCAGCAAATAAATTTCTTCACGCGCCGATGCGATGGATAATTGTATGAACAAGGTGAGCACAATTAAGGCAAACAAAAACATGAGGCCGCCCATTGCCCATGAAATGGCGACAACGGTTGTAATGATGCCGCGGTATTTTTCAAATCGTGTTTTTTCGGTGTTGGTGGAAAGGTTATGCGCTTTTAAATACGCCGCCAGTTGCGGGCTTGATGCATTGTTTGTTTGAATGATGACACGCGATGGCTGCTGGTTTGCATCTGTACCAAATTTTTTATTGGCCCAATTCATGAAAGGCTGCGGCACCAGCACAGACGAAATGCGGTCGCTGAAACCAACTACCTTGCCATAATAATTTACAACGCCGGTTGGTGTTTGTATGTTTATCTGAACGGGAAGGCTGGTAATTAAATCCTGGGAAAGCTGCGGCAAATGCTGGCTTTGCGCGAAACCGAAATTGTACATATCCAAAAACATGTTGGGAATGATCATGGGAATATAATTGCTGGTTTCATTCCATTGCCAGGCTGGCGTGTTTACATCGAGGAATTCATTGGGCACGCTTTCAAAAAAGAAATCACTGTAAAAAGGTATTTGTTTGCTGATGCTCTGCACGCCCACTTTGAAACGGCTGGGCGTAAGCGTTCCTATTTTCTCAACAAACGGCTGTTGTTTCAAATCATTTATTTCTGCATTGCTTAATGTGGCAGCGCCAATGTTTTTATCGGTAACCGTTTTGTTGATCACAAGAAAATCGGCAATACTGTCCTGGCTGGTTTTGCTATATAACAGTTGCTGATAATTTGCCTGTATCTGCACGGCAGATAATATAAGCAGCAGCGCAATAAACAAACCAGCAACGGCCATTGCGTTGCGGTTGCGGCCGCGGGTATGTATGAGTTTTTTTAAAAGTTGGTTAAGCATAAAACCTCACCCCCACCCCTCTCCTTTGGAGAGGGGCAAGAAAATTTATAAGTTCAACAATCGTGTATAATTAAAGTGATCATCATCTTCCAGGTCAGTCAATATAAAACCCGCATTGCGTTTTTTGCATTCTGCATCAATTAAAGCAGATGCTTTATCAATGTTGTTCTTATCCAGATGGCTGAAAGGCTCATCCATTATCAGCCAGTTAAAAGGCTGCATTAATGCACGGATAATGGCAATACGCTGCTGCTCCCCATAACTGCACATAACAGCTTTTTGATGCAATATATGTGCAATGCCAAGTTGTGCAGCCATCTCATCAATTACATGGCTTTCATATAAAGGCTGCTGCAATACGCGGTTAAGCTCGATGTTTTCACTCGCCGTAATATTGGGGAACAAACGCAGGTCCTGGAAAATGATGCTGATGTTTTGCTGGCGCAGTAAGGCAAGGTCATCTGCATTGAATGTTGCAAGATTTTTATCATCCAGTAACACATTGCCTTCATAGTCCCTGCGCAGCTTATACAGGATATGCACCAGCGTGGTTTTGCCCGTGCCGCTGGGCGCTTTAATCTTTATGTATTCAGCATTATTTAATTGCAATTGCTTATTCCACACGTCGGAATGCCGTTGCAGCAATTTATCTTTTAAAGGCGTTGGAATAATGCTTTGTAACTGCAGTTGCATGCAACAAATGTGTGCATTAAAATTCAACCGGCATACTAATCTTTATTTATTTTTTTTGACGGCCGGTTAATTAAAAGCTGACATACCCTTAACTGCACAGCAGGCAGGTTTACAGGCTGGCCTGACAACTTGTGAACCTCGTGAACTTGTGAACTTTTAAACTTCTAACGCACTTCGCATAATTCATTCCACCGGCTCGTATATCTTGGGCTGCGGAATTCCTGGCGCATCTTCCAGTTACGTTTTGTTCCGGATGCCGCAAATTTCAATATATCATCCCGCATACTAAAATTGATGTTGTCCATCATGCTCATAAGCATGCGGTTGTTGTTTTTTTCTTTCGGAATAAAAAAATCTCCCTGTACAGAAGTATCCTGTATAATGCCGCTTAGCATAACGCCTGCTTTTTTGTACAGTTTTCCTTCTTCAAAAATATGGTCAACGATTTTCATGGCGGCTTTTATTAATTCACTGGTAACGCAGGTGGGGTGCGGCAACACAATGCTGTGGCTTATGGCGAGCCCGTGTGAAAAATGGCTGCTGCCGGAACGCGGCATTTTCGGCACCACAAAAGCGCTTATCACAGAAGCTGCGCCATACTGGCGGCGCAGCTTTTCGGCGGCTCTTGATGTATAGGCAGCAACGGCTTCTTTAATGCTTCGTTTGTCTTTTACAGGTGCGCCAAACATGCGCGTGGTGGCAATCATTTTCTTCTGGTCCAGCGCTTCATCCATCACAATAAAAGGCTCACCTTTTAGCTCTTTTATCAAACGCAGGCCCACCACACCACCCAGGTTTTTTTTGCCCACGCTTCGGGCATTTGGGTTAAATGATAAGCATCATAAATACCAAAAGCTTTTAGCTTATCGGCATATTGCCTGCCAATACCCCAAACATCGCCAACAGGGGTTTTATGCAATGCTTTATTTACATCTTCCATTGTTTTTAGAACAGTAACACATTTCGTGGTTTCCTTATCCAACTTGGCAATATGATTGGCTACTTTGCTCAGGGTTTTCGTAGGCGCCACTCCCACCGATACTTTAATACCTGTCCATTGTTCAACGGTTTCGCGTATCTGCAATGCGGCAAAATCAAGCTTTTCAAAAGGCACTGCATCCATATTAATAAAAGCTTCATCTACAGAATACACTTCTACATGCTGCTCACCCATTATAATGCGCAGTGTTTCCATTACGCGCCAGCTCATATCGCCATATAAATTATAATTGGATGAGAATGTGGCGATGTTGTTTTTTTCAATTGTTTCTCTTGCCTTGAAATACGGGCCGGCCATTTCAATGCCAAAAGCTTTTGCTTCATCGCTGCGGCTAACAATACAACCATCATTGTTGCTTAGAACAACAACAGGCTTATCTGCCAGTTCAGGGCGAAAAACCCGTTCGGCGGAACAATAGAAGCTGTTACAATCAACTACAGCATACCCCCTCCGCCCCCTGAAGGGGGAACCGGTAACATCTTGCGGCTGTGATATTGTTTCTGTATGCAGCATTACATTTTTAATTTTATTAGAGACTTGCTTAACCCCCCTTTAGGGGATGGGGGCAAAAAGTTCTGCCTGTTTCACTTCATCCTTCACGCCTTCAAACGCAAACTTCTCCGCCAGCTTATAATATTCTCCTTCTTTTCTTTTTAACAGCAATGCATGATCTGCTATAAATCTTCCATGAAAGGTTGCATGCTGATATTCCGGCCAGCCTTTTTCATATTGCCAGGGCTGCAGCTTCCTGGCAATGGTTAAGTGCGGTTCAGTTATGAAATGTGGCTTATTGTCTTTATCCATTTTCATAAACTTTTGTGCCTGCTGACGCAATGTTTTTACAGCATTCATTATGGGCGCTTTGCTTACAATGTGTATATAAATGGTATGGGATGGAAAGCTGCCGAAATCTTTCAGCTCAACCTTGAATGGCGCTATAGTTCTTGCATTATTTCTTAAATGCTGCCTTATATGCATTTCGGTTGACTGAAATTGTTTGAACCGTACCAGTGTTATATGAGGCAAGCCTTTCCTTGCCTGCGCACAACAGTAGTCATTCGCAAATTTTTCCTTGATGGATTTAATATCGTTCCACAATGCTTCGTGCGGTTGCAGCACCAATAAATATTCCGCTGGCAATACATGCTTTTCTGCCCTTGCTTCAACCTCACTTAAATATTCCTGTATGATGAATGGATGTTTCATGCCCCTATCTCCGCCACGGCGTAGAATTTTTAATGATTGTTTTTTATTTCAGTTTTTTAAAAGGGAAAGGGTTGAAGTACTACAAAACGAAAAACCTATGGCATAAGATTTTAATGCTTTTTGACAACGTATTGGTTACTTTCTTTTGTCTTGATACAAAAGAAAGTAACCAAAGAAAAAATCAAGAAAAAAAGATATTCAGCACTTTTTTTCTTGCGCCGTGATTGAGCCGTTATGCAGCTGATTCTTCGGCTGTAATTCCTTGATGTTTAGGTGCAATAGCATAAAATTTCCTTCAAGCTCCTAAAACTTTTAGATGCTATTTTCATAACCAGCCTTGCCTTTGATCCTGCTAATCCTTTAATCCACCCAAATCCCGGTTCAGACATTAATTCAGCGCAGTGCCGAGCCTGAACACGCATACCTGTTTGCACGTATCATACTGATTTTGCCGCTTTAACAACACCAGTTCATCCACCATAAAACTGGCATTGAATGTTTTGCGCGAATAATCCATAATGGCTTTTTCATACACCTGTTGCTGCAGGCTTCGGGCAATGGATACATGCGGATGCGCAGGAATAATGGCGCGCGGGAAACCATTATCCTTTATATATTGATCAATCACCTGCAGCGATGCGGCAAGCAGCCTGAACGGTTCATGATCCTGCACCCGCGCATATACTGTTTTGGAGGAAGGGAAGCCGCTGTAATTATTGAGCATTACATTAAATCTTTTCCGGCTGCTGATTATTTTATGCAGCCATTTAATCAACGTTTGCTCCATATTTTCGGCCGCCAGAAAACCGGCCACCGTAATATGCGGCAAGGTTTTGCGGGCAAGGCTTACCTTATATGTTGCAGAAAAATCTTCCTTCTCCTGCTTCAGTTGCTCAAAAATTTCTTTGGCAGGATGCACCACTAAATGGTATTCATAAGACTGCGGGACAGCAGGGCTTACGGCAGAAAATACTAACCCTTTTTGCATATATACAAAGTTTAACAGTGAAAAAAATTATTTACTAACCAGGCGCTAAACTAATCAATTTAGTTTATTTTTACTAAAAATATTGGTAAATAAATTTTATATATATGGAAAGAGACGTATTGCAAAATAGCGCTTACCGCGGCACGAAAAGCTTTACACAGCATGATGTAAAAACCGCAAACGCCAATGGTTTTGCCGCCGCTGCCGATGATTATATGGAGCGCGGCATTGACCTGAATGAGCAGCTTATTTTAAACAAACCCGCCACCTTTTTCTTTCGGATGAATGGCGATGCCATGATGGAAGACGGCATCTTCAGCGGCGATGTTTTAATTGTTGACCGCAGCATAAAACCATCCAGTGGAAAACTGATCGTTGCCATACTTGACGGCGAATTGCTGGTACGCAGAATGCAGCGCAATGCAGCTTATGTGGAACTGTTATGCGCCAATAAACGAATGCGCAGCATACAGGTACACAATTTTGATAGCCGCAGCCATGTGTGGGGCGTTGTAACCTGCGTAATCCACGTGCTTGAGTGCAGTTTGTTCAGCCCTCAACCCCCACCCCCTCGCCACAGAGTGGAGAGGGGGTGCCCAATTTAGAAGGATACTGATATAATGATAGAGCGGCAACCTGAATACTTTGAGTTGCTGCATTTAAGCAGGCTGTCTGAACCTGGATTTATCTGATTAAAGGATCAACCTGATTGTTTAATTCAAAATTGTTGATAAAATCAGGCATCATAATATTTAAGAAGCTTAAATAAACATACGTTGTTGCACCTGATGATCAAGGCTCAACAGCCGAAGAATCAGCAGCACAAAGCTTAATCAAGACGAATGGGCAAATGTGCTGAAACCGACGAAGGAGGTTCGCGAAGACAATAGAAAAACAAATATGATACTGAGCAATATCATTCGTCCTTGAACTTTTCCTGCCCGGCTGAAATCGGTCAGGCGGGGGTTCTTTTCTTTCAAGAGAAAAGAACAGACAAAAAGAATGCGAAGCATTCAAAAAATAAAAATAACAAGATCAAAAATATTGTCTGTGAAAAACATAACACATAACCCCAATGCAAAACCACGCCCAAAAGGCCATGATGAAACAACAACGTATCATTCTGGTCGCGGCGCCCAATTCAATACAAAAAATAAATTTTTAATAAATGAAGTCTCTAAGGAACATGTGGAAGCTATAGATGATTGGGAAGAAAAAACATTGCCGACCATTTATTTGGAACAGGAAGTAAAAACGATTGTAAATAAAGTGGAAAGCCCAGATGTGGGCATGAGCTACAGTATGAACCCTTATGCAGGCTGCGAGCATGGCTGCATTTATTGTTATGCCCGCAATGTGCATGAATACTGGGGTTACAGCGCGGGTATGGACTTTGAGCAAAAGATCATCGTGAAGAAAAATGCGCCGCAGTTGCTGCGTAAATTTTTATTGCACCCAAAGTGGGATGCCACGCCTATCATGTTAAGCGGCAATACGGATTGTTACCAGCCGGCAGAACAAAAATACCGTTTAACCCGCGGGCTGCTGGAAGTATGCAACGAATTTAACCAGCCGGTGGGTATTCTCACCAAAAATTCATGGATATTAAAAGATAAAGATGTGCTGGCTGAAATGGGCAGGAAGAACATTGTATCGGCCATGGTTTCCATTACATCATTCAATGAAGATTTACGGCGGGTGATGGAACCACGCACTACAACTGCCAGACAAAAATTAAGGGTGATCAATGAATTAAGCAGCGCCGGTGTGCGCATGGGCATTATGATGGGGCCGATGATTCCTGGCTTGAATGAACATGAGATGCAGCGCATCATGAAAGCGGCAAGGGACAATGGCGCTACGTTTACGGCTTACACGTTTATCCGTTTGAATGGCGCTATCAAATTTTTGTTTCATGACTGGCTGTATAAAAATTTTCCGGAGCGCGCAGATAAGGTTTGGCACCTGATTGAAAAAAGCCATGATGGCCAGGTGAATGATACACGCTGGGGTGTGCGCATGCGCGGTGAAGGTCCGATTGCACAACTGGTAGCCCAGCAATACCGCAAATATGGAAAGATATATGGCATGAACGCAGAAGACTGGAGTTTGAACCAAAGTTTGTTTAAGCGGCCGGGAGAGAAGCAGGGAAGGCTGTTTTGAAAACAAAATTTGCAGTACGATCGTTCCTGCGAAGCTTATTGCTAAGGTGCAAACAAGTTTTGTAACAATTCTTCAAAACCGGTATCGCAATTAAAAGCCGGGACAAAAAATGTAGCCGTTCTGCCATATTGCGGTTTTGTTTTCCTGATCCTGGGTTGTTCAGGCTTATTTTAACCATATCAGAAATATAGTAATTACTTAGAAAAATGTATTCAATATTAAGTGAAGCACAAAGCAAATCATAGTATTTTCATTTTCGATGAAAAATCTTTGTGCCGCTCTTGTCCTTGTCTATGCTGTATCTGTGTGGTTTATTTCAAAAGTCTGAACAAAGTTCTCTATTTTTTAAACTGTTTGCCATTATCAGTTGGTGCTGCTTAGCCGCCATACAGGAAAAGCTGTTATCAGGATAATAATACCTACAATAAATGCTGTTTTTCCTTCCTGTGCAAAGGCACCCAGCAGGGCAATCCCGCTGCCAACAATAGCTATGGCTGCGGCAATCACTCTTATACCAAAATTATTTTGTGTACGGGCATCGGTTTCCTGTGCAGCGGTATGCCGTGGCATATATGCAAAAACATCAGCCAGGGCAGATACTTTATTATTGATGGCATAATATATTTCCCATAATAACAAAACGAGAACCGGTATCCCGACACCCAGTGTGGTTTCCCAAAAACGGTCAACTTTAAATCCCAATAATTCAACACTAAAAAGTTTTAATACCAAACTGATAATTAAACCTGCCAGTGAGGCTGTAACAACGGATATGGCTGTTTGCCGTTTGGAATATAACGTCCATATAATGGGGGCAAACAAAGCGCCGCCTGCTATAGATGCTGTGCTTAAAACCATTTCAACAATACCGCCGATAAGCGGCACCAGCATGGCTATCACAACGGTAATTACGCCAAAGGCCACAGTAAAAACCCTTGCAGCAAATATTAATTCTTTTTCAGTGGCAGCAGGGCGTATCATTTTTTTATAAACATCATGCGCAAATACAATCGCCATCATATTTATAGTAGTGTTTGCCTTGCTGGCGCTGGCCGATATCATTCCTGATAAAACAAGCCCTATCAACCCGGCCGGTAAAACCTGCTGGCATATCATCATATAAGCGCCTTCGGGCTGCAGGCCTGTTAAGTTTGGATTAATAACGCGATATAACATGGGCGGTAACATCCATATAAACGGGCTTATAAAATAAAGCAACGTGAAAAGCCACGCTACTTTCTTTGAATTTCTTTCATTTGATACACTTGTATAGCGCTGTACATAAGCCCAGTTACCGCCAATATACACCGTTTGATAAGCGAGAAAGGCGAGGAAGAACCCAAAGGAGTACTCCGAATTAAAGAATTTAAAAAAATCACCGGGCGCTTTATTAATAAAAGTTGATGCACCACCCACTTCTTTAAAGGCCATTGGTATCACGATCATAACAGCCGCCGTAAGAATTACAAACTGCACTACATCTGTCACCAGCACGGCCCATAACCCACCCGCTGACGTATAAAGAATAATGATAACACTGATGATGAGGATGCTTGCATTTAAAGATAAGCCTGTAGCTACATTCACCATTTTACCAACAGGGTATAACACTGATGCCGTTGTGAACAAACCATGCAGCATAATAAGCACGGTATAAAACTGCAGGGTTTTTTTGCCAAGCCTTTTACCAATATATTCAGCAGCAGTTACAGCGCCTGTTCTTTTCCATTTGGCGGCAACAAACAACGCCACCAGCATACCGCCAAATACCATTGTTAGCTGAATGCCGTTGGCAACAAAGCCGCTTTTATAGGCAATGGAACCCCACACGACAAATGTGCCTGCAGAAAAATAACTGATGAATAAAGAAATACTGTTTATCCACCACGGTGTCGAGCCGCCGGCTTCAAAAAAAGCAGCAGAGTTTTTACTCCCCACTTTTGTGAACATCATGCCGATGCCCAATATCAATAAGGCAAAAACAGCCATTACTATAATATCAAGATTGCTCATGTATTCTTCTGTTGTTTATTGAAGCTGAAATACCCGTAAACCATAAGGCTTAAGCGTTACCTGTTTGCTGTTGCTGAAATTTTCTTTCGATTTTGAAATGAGATCAGATACTGCTTTATCAGCAAAAGGAATTTCTTTTTTCAGCATATCTTCATTTATACTGATATCCGCTGTTGTTGGTTCACCTGTATCATTCATTAAAATAAGAAACAGGCTTTTGTTATCTGTGCCTTTGGCAACAATATATTCTACATCAGGATTATCGCATGTTATAAGCCCGGTACGGTTTATAAGCATGGCGGAATGGCCATAAATTTTTCCAGGCGCAAAACCATACGATTCATGCGGGCCAACTTTTGGCGTTACAAACCCCCTTGGAAAAACAATATTATCATTGGAACGCATTTGCGCTTCTGATAAAAGATAATCGGTTATCCACCCTATCTGCCACCAGGCATGATGCGGGTAAGGGCCGGCGCCTTTATTCATTGTTGCCCAGTAATATGATGCAACGCTGGTGGCACTGTCAACAAACGCATATCTTCCTATGGCCGCAGCCCTTGTCATTTCAATAAACAGGCTGTCTTTTGTCAATTCAAACATGCGCACAAACATACCGGCATGGCTGCACAGCATAATGGGCCCTGCGCCATTGGCAGAACCCAATATGCCGCCATGTTCAAAGCTTAAACCTGACTGAGATATCTGCCAGTCTTTTCCCGGAAAACCATTCACTATCTTATCTTTTTCATTTGCCACCGGGTGTGTGTAAATGGAATTGAGATAAATCCTCGCGGCTTTTATGGCCGCTTCTTTATATTGATTGTTTTTCGTTATATCAAACAGATCCATGTAAGCCTGTGCGGTTTGCCCGGTGGCAAAATCAGGGGCATAACGGGCATCGCCACATACACCAATGAAACAACCTTTGTCAACACCATTGCTTGCATACCAGTTGGCGCCTTTTACAGCAGCATCCAGATATTTTTTATCTTTTAAAATACGATAGGCAACGAGCAGGCCGTAGAAAGTTGGGCGGAGATCTTTCAAATCAGTAAACATTGGCTCATGCGTGAACTTGTCATACGCTACTTCCCAGCTACCATCCGGCTTTTGCCATTTAAGCAAAAGGTCTGCACCCAGCCTGAGTTTTTCTTTTAATGCTGTATTATCCGGTTCAAATAAAAGTATGTTGCCCATGTCGAGCATAATGTAATAGGTAAGGCTTATGGGCTCCACAAACTCGCCCCACTCTTCTGTAAAATGTTTGCTGTTGGCAAGATAATACTGGCCAATGGCAGCGCCTTTAAAAAAGCCGGTATCTGCCTGTTGCGCCAGTTTGAAGTTTAAAGCATAAGGCAATACACTATCCAATAAAAACCTGTCATTGGTTGTATGCGCCAGCATCCACATAGCTCCGTAATCAGAGTTTTTAATGGCATCTTTGTTTGAACCTACAACACCGCCGAGATAAGACTGGCCGCCAATTTTAAGCCCTTTATATTCTTCAATATTCCAGAGTGAGGTCTTTTGATCTTTCACATATTCGTGCATGTGTTCAACCCTGCTTACCAACGATTGTTTATTATGCCTTAATGCAAGCGTTTTATTAAAATCATACACATCATTCACAATATGCGTAAGCAAATTGTACCATTCTTTATTGCTGAAACTATACCGGAATGTATAACCAATGGTATCGTTTGCAGAAAGCTGCGAATGTGGTTCGCCCAGCACCGGATAATATACAGTTGGAGAAAGCATGGCTTTCCTGTTCATGTGCGACAAGCCCACAAACCAGTTTGAATGCGTGTTCTTATCATATTCCCACGGATCACGGGCAAGGCCGGGTTGAGGCGCCACGCAAAAAGATATATTTTGTTTTGTACTGATGATAGGGCATAAAGAACCGGCGCAGCGTTCGCGATAAACAAACGGTAAAGCAGGTATGCCCTGCCCGTAACCGTAACTTAACACGCCATTCTTTTCAAACGCCCTGCCCTGGAAATATCCCGGCATGGTTGCCCAGGTAATATCTTTTGCATCAACCGTTATAACAGAAGGACTGGCAAGCGAATAATAACCATTTTGTTTGCATTGCAGTTTTTGCTGAACGATGATGTCGCCACTGTAATTTTCATCTATGCGCCATATTGTTGTAATGGTAGCAACTGGTGTTTCGCTGGTAAATATTATGCTGTTGTTTGTTTGTGTGGCAGATGAAGGATAAAAATAATACGCCTTGCCTGCTGTATTTAAATCAACGGGGGAAGTAGCCTGTTTCCAGCGGGCAATCTGGTAGTGATAAAGTGTATCAGGCCATGCTTTGCCGTTTATATCTTTGAAAACAGTATCGGGTTGTGAAGGTGGTTTTTGTTCATCGTATAACAAGGTATATTCACCGGAAGGATGTTGCAGATCAACCCATCTGTCATCTTTAAAAAAACCAAGCTTGCTCAATACCCAGCCATTGGCTGATTTATTCCATTCAACACGGATTTGTTTACCTGAAAGTGTAAGTTGATTTTGTGCAATCAATCTTATATTTAGAAACAACAGTGCAATAAAAACAGCTTTCTTCCTATACATATTCAATAAGTATTAATGTTTATAGTGTTGTGATGTTAGATTTCATAAAGAAGGATTGAACCGTCATTTCGACGATAGGAGAAATCTCTCACTAAACATGCAGGTTTAAATTCATGAGATGTCTCGTTACCTCGACATGACGATCTAAAAACATCATTCATTATTTACATTTTAAATAATACAACGCGTTAATGTTTATTTCTTATTCATAACATCTCACTTCAAAAACAGCAGCAGATGTGTTTGCTGAAGGATGATCACATTCTATCACAAGTTTTGAGGTGATAACAGCTTCATCAAATATTATTTCATTCCGGCTTTGATGATTATCTTTTTTATTATACACAAGATTCATCTTATCATCATACAACCTGTAATTGCTCACACAAAAAGGCATTACATTTTCAGGATGCGTCATCAATACAGATTCCATCGGGTGATCAAAATCCGTATCAAATGCCAGCACGATTTTTTTTATTTTTTTGACTGATGACCATTGCAATGTTAATGTTGGTTGTGCATCATTAAAATCTGCTACCCAGGCGTTGGGTGCATTTACCGGCCTGCTGATGCCGTTGCGTATATTTTCAACACCAAATGCCGGCAAAGGCCTGCCCAATTTAAACGAAAGATTATGGCCCTGCGGTCTTCTTTGAGGGCACCAGAATTCAAAACTATCCATGCCTATAAAATCAGGCGGCTCCTGTTTGCCATAATTTGAAACATCAGGATTAATGGTATTAAACACCGTTAAAATGCCGGTAATACGTTTATAGGAGCGGGATAGTTTTACAGCAGGATTTTTATGCAGCATTACAAACAAATATTGCGCTTCTGTTATTTTATAATTGCTTTGCAGTTGCACACAATTCTTTCCTTCTTTTAACAGTATTTCAAATGAACCGACAGATATATCGGGTGTAAAACTTCCTGTTCTTGAACATAATCTTAATTCGGCTTTTAATGTTGTTGCCTCATTAGTGTATGCATGAAAACTGACAATGGGAACATCACCTTTATCAACAGGCAGCATTTGAGCAACGCTTAAATCAAGGTTTTGCAGCAAATGTGTTTCTTCAATTTCCTGAAGCTGCAATTCACTGCTGGCGCTTATTTCAGCCTGCTTAACAAGATCGTCGTTATCATTTAATTGAATGCCGGGTATATGCTGGCCGGCTTTTAATAAACATTGCTGCAGTTCATGTATATGCCCTTTATTAAAAATGTCAGCAGGCAGGCTGTTATATTTTTTGCATAGCACGGCTGCCATTGCCGAAGCCTGCGATACATAAGCACTTGTAGCCATCACCCTTGAGGAACCAAATGCCACATGGGATGCACTTATAATTCTGCCGGCCAAAAAAAGATTTTTTATATTCCTTGAATATAAACAGCGGTAAGGTATCTGGTAAACGCCTTTGCTATGCCATTGATTGCAGCCCGGCTCACTTGAATAAATGCCGTCAGAAGGATGCAGGTCAATACTCCATCCGCCAAAAGCCACCGCATCTGTATGGGTGCGCTGCTCCACAATATCCTGTTGTTTTAAAATATAATCCCCTTCAAAGCGGCGGCTTTCTCTTTTGCCGGGGATCATGCCTACCCATTCAAGGGTGAGTGTTTCCGCATTAGGAAAATTACCTGAGTTTTTTATATAATCCCATACGCCGTAAACGATCTTCCATAACTCCCATTTTATTTTTTCGGTATCATGCACCGTATCCATCCTGCCGCCATATTCTATCCACCAGAGTTTGCAGCCATATTCATGCGAATTAAAGCTTCTGAATTTTGGAATCTTTGTTATATCATTCAAGGCAAATGAAGGCGCAACAAATTTTACCGGTTTGCCGGTATCTTTTGAATAGAAATACAAAGAATGGCCAAGCAGCTCCCCGTAATCTCCAGATGGCGCAAAGCGTTCGCCAAATTCATCCTGGCTTTCCGCACCCATACGAAATGCTGCACCCGAAAGAAAGCCCACCACACCATCGCCGGAAGCATCCATAAATAACGGCGCTTTTAACAAATATGCTTTCTGGTCCTGGCTGCAGTATGCACTGAGGCTTTCTATAATATCAGGTTGTTTTTTATTTAAACTATACACGGTGGTATTCAGCAGCAGGGTTATGTTAGGTTCGCTTACAACTTTATCCAGCAAAATAGCGTCGAGTATCAGCGGGTTGCCTTCGGGATTGCGGTATGTGTTTTCAACCAGTATCTCATCCACCACACCCCCTTCTCTTGCCCAGCGGTTATTATTGCCCATGTGTGATGTGGCGCCTAATATCCATAAACGTATTTCGCTGCTGGCATTGCCGCCAAGCACGCTTCTGTCCTGCACCAGCGCAACCTTCAAACCTTGCCTTGCGGCGGTAACTGCGGCGCATATACCTGATAAACCGCCGCCTGCAATAACAAGATCTGCCTGTATCTCAACCAACGGAAATGCCCTGCCTTCCAAACTTTCAGACTTTATCATTCAATTAGAGTTATGATAGCTTTTGTATGATTTTTATTGCAATGTTTTTTGCAGGATAACAAATCCTCCTGGTTTTATTAACTGCACATTGGCCTGCTGCGATGGTATATCAACATTGACCACTTCTTCTTCTCCGGGTTTTAGTGTTTTAATGTTATATGTTTTTCCATTGCATTGCAGTTGATAATTTCTTATCGTATAAGCAGGAAAATCTTTTCTTGCTGTAACCTTTATTGCATTGCCTGAAGATGTTTTAATTAACTCAACTGTTGCGGGCGCAAATTCTTCCTGCCATACAGGATAAATGCCTCTTGGCGTACGGTCAGGTTTAACCAAACCCCAGGGCCTGTAACCATTGGGATTGGTGCCGGGAAAGCGGCTGAAATAATCATTGAATGTCCATACAGATGCGCCAATCAAATAATCACATTTCCTGAAATCCTGCATGGCCTTTTTAAGCAATTCAATACGTTCGGCTTCGCTCTTTACGCCATCGGTCCGCCATCCGAATTCGCTTATAAAAACAGGTTTGTCGGGATATAATTTATGAATGCGTTGAAGCGCATTGAAGTGATCGCCATAAATATTAGCGCTTACAAAATCAACATACTGCGAAGCTTCCTCTTCAGGGTTGGTTATGGTTGGCCTGGCAACATACATGCTGGCAAAAGTTATCAGGCGGCTGCTGTCATACGATCTAACAAACTGTTTCATGTCTCTCACCCAGGCCTTGCCTTCTTCTGTTTGCGATTTGAATTCATTGCCTACACTGTAGGCAATCAGGCAGGGATGATTCCAGTCGCGTTCAATCATCTCTTTCATCTGCGATTGATATTTGCGGCGCATCATGGTATCGCTCATTTGCCTGGGCGTCATCTGCCAGTTGCCCGCTTCTTCTATTATCAATAAACCATGTTCATCAGCCCAATCTAACTGGTATTCTGTAACAGGATAATGATTGATGCGGGACAGTTCCATACCGCCGCTTTTAATAAGTGCAAGGTCTTTATCCAGCACTTCTTTAGGATCCATAGAACCGTAACCGGGATAATCGAGGGGCCGGTTACAACCGCCCATTTTTACAGGCTCGCCATTCAATAATAATTGCGTGCCTTTTACTTCAATCTTTCTTATGCCAAATCTTTTGCTGAGTGTGTCGGATGTTACAGCAACCTGCGCCGTATATAAGTTTGGCGCATCCTGGTTCCAAAGATTTACATCTTTTGCAGCAACAACACCCATTATGTCTGCTGTTGCTGTTTCGCCTGCGGCTACAGAAATATCTACCGGTTTAAACACAGCATCCAATATCTTATCATTATGCTTTATTAAAAGCTTTACAGGTATTTTTTGAGTTGATGATGAGGTGTTCTTAATAAACGCTTTAAGCCTGATGGTGGCATTGCCTTTTACCAAATCCGGTTCAGCAACAATCTTTATATTTTGTACATATACTTCCGGCCTTGTAATAAGATGCACCGGTCTTGTAATGCCACCATAATTAATCCACGGAAACCATTGCGCTGCATCAGGCTTTTCATCGCCATCGCTGGCTTTGGCGCCGGGAATGGTAGTAGTGTCCCATGCGTTATCCACTTCAATAGCCAATACATTGCTGTCTTTTTGTGCAGCCGTTATATCAAATTCAAATGGCGTATAACCACCTTCATGCTCGCCGATCATAGCGCCGTTCAACCATACCTTACATTTATAAAAAACTGCATCAAATTTTAAACAGGTTCTTTTTTGGGAGGATGCAACAGCAGTAAACTTTTTAAAATACCAGGCTTTACCTGTATAAAACAGATACCGCGGATCAACGGAAAAACAATGCGGCACGGTGACAACATCAAACGGAGATGCATTAAAACCGGCATCGTACCATTTTCTTTGCTCACCCACTTTAACCGGGTCTGTTGCAAATTTCCATTCGCCGTTCAGGCTATAATCATTCACCGGCTGGGCGTTTATTGATATTGACAAAAACACTGTAAAAATTATAGCGATATACCTGATCATAAATTATTTTTTTTCTGCTGATACAATTCTTTCCGCAACCGTTTTGCCGATCATATTTAGAGCCTGTTGATTATAATGTATCTGGTCTTTCATTAATCCCTTTTGTATAAACGAACCCGTTTCATCATAAACAAGCATTACATTTTTCACTTGTGCTGCAACATCACGCTGGCATGTACGCACTTCATCAAAGCCCTTTTTATCATGGTCTTTATAATATCCTGTTTGTATAATGTAAAACGGAGTATCATGGCCTAACTTTTTTCTGAATCTCAGGATAAGATTTTCCAAAGTGGATTTATATACTGCCGCTGTTAATTGTCCCGTATTTATAGCATTGGCATCTCTTTCACCCTGGCTCCATATAATACCTTTTAAAGGGATTCCTGTTTTGCGAATGGCGGCTTTGGTTTTAATGATGGCGCTGTCGAATAAAGGCAGGCGCCCTGTTGTATCCCAGGTGCCATAATCATCAAGCTCTGCTTTATAACTGCACGAACTGCCACCTCTTGCTGCCTGAGCAATAACCACTTTATCGCCTGTTTGTTTTGCGTAAGCATCTGCAAATGCAGGCCAGGCGCTGCCTGTACTGGCTTTTTGAAAATGCAATTCATTACAACCCACAGGATCTTTTAAAGGCTTTAATGAATTGGTGGTATAACAATATTCTGATGCAGTCGTGGTAACAGAAGCGCTGCTGTCGGCCATGCCTACGGCATTGCTTTGGCCTGCCACAAGAAATAAAGATTGTTGCGCCTGTAACACGTTTACAACAATCATAAAACATACAATGATCAAATATTTCATTCGGTATATTTTTTTTCAATGGTCTCATGCCCGGTTTCATTACTGCCATTCAGGATTTTGTTCCAGTAAAGTCAAATACCACCTGCAAAGCAGGTGGCTTAAAGAAGCAGCCCAAAGGGCTATATTCCAAGGTTCATCTGCGTAAAATCTTTTCCATCCCTTTCCTCTTTACGTTCTTCCTCTTCCTGATATTTT
>NZ_JASGEX010000080.1:0-5020 GCF_047606085.1 Parafilimonas sp. | reverse complement strand
TTGTATAGTAGCAAAAACAGCTATTTTTTATTGGCTTTGACATCAAATTCAGCGAAATCATCCAATTTTTTCTATTTAAAAATGGCAATGGTGATTGAAAATATTAAATCTAGACAGCTTCTAAGGCAATAAAGATTGTTTTTACGCTTGCATTTACTTAAAAACAAGCTCATTTGCCAGGTCAATTTCATCCTTAATAATTGTATGCCCCATATTGTTATATACTTTCTCTGTAACATCAGCGCCCATATTTTTTAAAATATGGGTTGTGGCATATACCCGCGCTGCAGGCACATGAAAATCGGGATCGCTTGTACCGATGAAAACAGGCATTGCATCAAAATTGCCTTTATAATTTTCAGCATAAATTTTATCGCCGATCAGCCCGCCGGTGAATATGACTGCACCGCCATATTTTGCAGCATGGCGTGCAATGAACTCCAACGCTAAACATGCGCCCTGCGAAAAGCCCATGAAATAAATATCTTTTTTCGCAATTCCTCTTTTCATGGCGGCATCAACCGTTTTGCCCACTAATTCCAACGCAGCGCTCAGCCAGGGCTCATTTTCCCGGGGCGGAGCTAAAAAAGAATACGGATACCACGTATTGTTTGCAGCCTGGGGTGCAAAGAGGGCATACGCTTTTACATTCAAATGCGTGGCAAGCGACAAAATATCTTCTGCGCTGCCGCCCCTGCCATGCAGCATGATCAATGCTTTTGTTGCATTGTTTATATTGCCTGTCTGTATAATAATTTCTTTATGCATGATTGCTGTTAAAGTTTACATATCATTATTGTCCGGGTAAAATTTTTAACCAGACAATAATGTTTACATATAAAATAAGAGCTTAAAGAATTTGAAAAGAGAAAACTTGTTTATACCTTTAAATAAACCGAACAGATGCAATAGATGCATATAAATTACATGGAATAAAGTATTGTAATGGCTCTATTGTTATGTCAATAATGAATGCCGTATTTAAAGTGGGGAGTGAGGGTCAGTTGTGAGTGTTGAATTACTTACTATTCACTGCTGATAACTCACACTTAACTTAGCACCATCCAGATTTGATGCTTTTCATTAAGTCAGCCCTTTTTAAGGCCCTCAAAATATTGCAGGCTGTTTTGCTTGTCTATATCAATCTGGTTCACCAGTTCTTCCAGCGAATTAAATTTTTCTTCTTTACGCAGATATTGACAAACAAAAACCTTCATGATACAACCATAAATATCTTCATTAAAATTAAAGATATTCATTTCAATGGTACGGTCTTTTCCATTTACAGTTGGACGAATGCCGATGCTCATCATGCCCTGGAGAAGCGGTGAGCGGTGAGCGGTGAGCGGTGAGCCAACAATTGATCTTTCATTATTCACTGTTGCCTTCTCTCCTATCTCCGCCTCCGCCACGTAAATGCCGTTGGCCGGCACCAGCTTATCTTCATCATGAATAATAATATTTGCTGTTGGGTAACCAAGCGTTCTGCCCAGTTTGTTTCCATCCACCACCATGCCTTCAAAAAAATATTTATAGCCCAAATAGCTGTTGGCTGTTTCTATTTCACCGGCCAGCAAAGCTTCGCGAATGCGCGTGGAGCTTACGGTAATATCGTTAATAAGCCGCTCGGGAATTTCCTTCACCGTAAAGCCAAGCGTTTTCCCAAAACGTTCCAGCAAATGATAATCGCCTGCCCTGTTTTTACCAAAGCGGTGATCGTAACCGATGATGAGCGTATGCGGCCTGCATTTTTCAAACAAAAAATTAACAACATATTCGTCAGGTGTTTGTTCCGAAAAACTTTTGTCGAAAGGAACAACGATCAAATGATCAATGCCGAAAGATGAAAGCAAACTTATTTTTTCATCAGGCGTGTTCAGCAGGTAAACGGGATTTTTTGCAGTAACTACAGAACGGGGGTGCGGGTGAAAAGTTATGATGATGGTTTCGCCGTTTATTCTTTCAGCCTCTTCTTTTAATTGTTTTATTATTTGCTGATGGCCAAGGTGCACGCCATCAAACGTGCCGATGGTTACAACCGAATTTTTAAACTGTGGTAAATTATTTATGGAACGATGCACCTGCATAAAGGCAAATATAAGCCCCGGCCCTAAAGGGTGTTATTAAAGTTGTTTATAATTAATAGTATCAAAACTTATTTTTGCCGCGATGAAACCGAGCATGATAATTTTTCTCACACAACCTGTCCCGAACCAGCTTCGGGAGGGGAATGCCTGCCTGCCGGTGAGGCAGGTACATAGCGAGGTTCCATGAGACCATTGAAAAATCAAACTTGTACGAATGAAACCGAGCATGATAATTTTTTCTCACACAGGGGAATGTACATAGCGAGGTTCCATGAGGCCATTGAAAAATCAAACATTTACGAATGAAAACAAACAGTCAGCAGGTTCAATACACCCCTTCAGGGGATGGGGGAAACGGCCTTTATGCCAGGCGTGGTGTTTCTGCCCAGAAAGAAGAAGTGCATGCTGCCATAAAAAACCTGGATAAGGGTTTATATGAATTTGCCTTCTGCAAAATATATCCTGATTTTATTGGTAATGATGATGCATATATAAACGTGATGCATGCCGATGGCGCCGGCACCAAAAGCATTCTCGCCTATTTGTACTGGAAAGAAACCGGCGATATTACTGTTTGGAAAGGCATTGCGCAGGATGCTATCGTAATGAACCTCGATGACCTGCTTTGTGTGGGCATTTATGATAACATTATTTTTTCTTCCACCATTGACAGGAATAAATTACTTATACCCGGCGACGTGCTGGAACAGGTAATTAATGCCTCCCAGGATTTCTTTAACCGCATGCAATCATTCGGCATCAACATTCATTTTCTTGGTGGCGAAACAGCCGATGTTGGCGATGTGGTGCGCACCATTGCCGTGAACGGAACCATGATGGCAAGATGGCCGAAAAATAAAATCATCACCAATGAAAAAATAAAGCCGGGCAATGTGATTGTTGGTTTTGCCAGCAGCGGCCAGGCGGTATATGAAGATGCTTACAACAGCGGCATAGCGAGCAATGGCTTAACCAGCGCCCGCCACGATGTGCTGCATAAATTTTATGCTAAAAAATACCCGGAAACCTTCGAGCCTTCCTTAAGCGATGATGTTGTATATATTGGCAGGAATAAATTCAATGATGTAATTGATAGCTCACAGCTTAACATCGGTAACCTTCTGCTCAGCCCAACCCGCACGTATGCGCCATTAATGAAAGTATTGCTTGAGAAATATTTTGAAAAGATAGATGGCGTTATTCATTGCAGCGGCGGCGGCCAGACAAAATGCATGAAGTATTTGCCGCAGCCATTAAAAATTATAAAAGACAATTTGTTTGAAGCACCTGAAATTTTTCAGATCATACAGGAAAATTCAAAAGCCAATGATAAAGAAATGTACCAGGTGTTTAACATGGGCCACCGCCTTGAAATTTTTACAGATGCAGCAACAGCCGCAGCTTTAATTGAGGAAGCAAAGCAATTTAATATAGAAGCCAGGGTTGTTGGCCGTGTGAAGGCTGCGGAAAAGAAAGAACTGGAACTGCATGTAAACGGAAACGTTATTACGTACTAAATCATCATGAACAAAGATTCAAAAATCTACATAGCCGGGCACAGCGGCATGGTGGGTTCTGCTATTTTAAGAAAGCTGCAAAGCCTCGGTTACAGCAATTTTGTTTTGAGAACATCGAAGGAATTAGACCTGCGCAACCAGCAGGCAGTGGCAGGTTTTTTTGCTGAAGAAAAACCTGAATATGTTTTTTTAGCCGCGGCAAAAGTGGGCGGTATTGTTGCCAATAATACGTACCGTGCGGATTTTTTGTATGATAACCTGCAGATTCAAAACAACATTATTCATGCTTCTTATGAAAACAATGTAAAGAAATTGTTGTTTCTCGGTTCAAGCTGTATCTATCCTAAAATGGCGCCGCAGCCGATAAAAGAAGATTATCTTTTAACCGGCCTGCTTGAACAGACGAATGAGCCTTACGCCATTGCAAAGATTGCAGGATTGAAATTATGCGATGCTTACCGCGACCAATATGGCTGCAATTATATTTCGGCTATGCCCACCAATTTATATGGCATTAACGATAACTATCATCCTGAAAATTCGCATGTATTGCCAGCGTTGATACGGCGTTTTCATGAAGCTAAAATAAATAACGCTGCATCTGTAACCATCTGGGGCAGCGGCTCGCCGCTTCGCGAATTTATGTTTGCCGACGACCTTGCCGATGCCTGCATTTACCTCATGGATAATTATGATGAAAAGGGTTTGATAAACATTGGAACCGGCGAAGAAGTTTCTATAAAAGAGCTGGCTTTGCTTATAAAAGATATTGTGGGATATAAAGGTGAAATAAAATTTGATACATCAAAACCTGATGGCACGCCAAGAAAGCTGCTGGATGTTTCAAAATTGCATGGCAAAGGATGGAAACATACCACGCATTTAAAACAAGGCATTAAGCTGGCGTACGAAAACTTCCTCACAACAAAATCTGCAGAACGGTAAGCTTTAAAAACCAATCACGGTTTTCAGCTTTCCCCATAATTCATTATCAAAACCCGATAAGGCTGCCGGGAAACCGCCGGCGCGTTCACCCATTCTTATTACCACCAGTTGCTGCGACGGAACAACATATATCTTCTGGTCGTTCTTGCCCAATGCTGCATACATATCAGCGGGTGCATTGGGTATAAGCGGGCCGGGCAAAACCAATTGCGATCCTGGCACCATATAACTGCTTTTGCCATTAAGCCAGGTTAAATAACCATAACTTAAATTAACGTGAGTTCGGGATAAGCTTAGATTGTTATTTCTACCTCATCCCAAGCCTTTTATTTCGTGCGTATATATTTTTTAATTGCCGCAATGAATGCTTTGCATTTCCAAAGGAAAAGGGCAGGAAAAAAACATGATTTTTTGCATGTTTTATGAGTTTTAGGGCGTCGGAAGTCCTCTCCTTTGGAGAACCTGTCCCGG
>NZ_JASGEX010000079.1:0-5106 GCF_047606085.1 Parafilimonas sp. | reverse complement strand
ATGCCGTTGCCTTTACACAGGCGCCAGGCCTAATCGGCAGTTTACTGGTGGGTGCACAGTTTGCCAAATCTTTATCACTGGCTTTGGATAAACCGTTGATAGCCGTTCATCACATGCAGGCGCATGTTTTGGCCAATCTTATTACTGATCCGAAGCCGGCATTTCCATTCTTATGCTTAACTGTCAGTGGCGGGCATACACAGATTGTGGTGGCGTATTCACCCTTACGCCTGGAGGTAATTGGCGAAACCATTGATGATGCAGCCGGCGAAGCTTTTGACAAAACAGCCAAAATGCTGGGCCTCCCCTACCCCGGCGGGCCGCTGATTGATAAATATGCCAAACAGGGAAACCCGAAAGCTTTCAAATTCGCGGAGCCTCAAATCCCGGGTTTGAATTTTTCTTTCAGCGGATTAAAAACATCCGTACTGTATTCGCTGCAGAAAGAAGTAAATAATAATCCCGGTTTTATTAAGGAAAATCTCTACGATCTCTGTGCTTCTGTTCAAGATACCATCATTCATATTTTAATGAAGAAACTGAAGAAAGCAACCGAACAAACCAGCATTAAACAGGTTTGTATTGCCGGTGGCGTTAGCGCCAACAGTGGTCTGCGCAACGCTTTAAAAGAATATGGTAACAAGTACAATTGGCAAACCTTTATTCCTGCTTTTGAATATTGCACAGACAATGCCGCCATGATTGCCATAACAGCTTATTATAAATACCGCGCCGGCGATTTTGCTGAATTAACAGTAAGTCCCACAGCAAGGGCTGAATGGTAGATGGTCGCAGCAGATATACAGATAATGCGGAACTATCAGGAGAATTTATTAAAGATAACCTGTGCATCTGCGGCAAAGAATTATCCTGAAATACTGCTTATTTTATTTGGTAGCAGATTTGCAATAGTACAGCTACACTTATAAATTTATCCTATGCAATTAACAGGCGGTTATCCTTTCTGGCTTATTCTTGATGGTTTACCATACGCATACCCCAGGCTTTGTGAAAACATTGAAACCGGTACAGTTATAATCGGAGGTGGCATATAAATCAAACCAGCACTCATGCATAACTGACATAACAATTGTATCTTAATTACTCACTCAATTAAAATTTATTATATGGCTTACTGGCTTGTAAAATCAGAACCTTTTAAATACAGTTGGGATCAGTTTGTAAAGGATAAACAAACATTCTGGGATGGTGTTAGAAACTATGCTGCCCGGAACAATTTGCGGGCCATGAAAAAAGGCGATGAAGTATTGTTTTATCACAGCAACGAAGGCACTGAAATAGTGGGTATTGCCAAAGTTGCAAAAGAAGCTTACCAGGATCCCACAACTGATGATACCAACTGGGTGGTTGTTGACCTGAAGCCTGTAAAAAAATTAAAGCAACCTGTTACACTGGCGCAGGTAAAAACAGATGCCCGTTTAAAAAATATGGCATTGGTGCGTTTGGGAAGATTATCCGTTCAACCTGTTACGGATGAAGAATGGGATATTATTATGCAATTAGGTGGCATGAAGTAACAACAGCTATCAACGCAGCTTTATTATTTATTGATTTCTTTACTAACGGCCGAAGCCCTTACCATTTTGCTTTCTTTTAACGCATTTAACTGGTTACAAAAGTCCTGATATAGTAATTAATTCCTGCAGGCTTGCAAATCAATCAATTTCTAAAAATCAGGTTTAGTTCCACGAATGTTATGCTGTGTTCATAAACAGTATGGCAACTATTGTTTGTAACAACATTCATCACCAAAATCAAAAAAAATTGACCGCATAAATAGCAAGCCTGTATTTATGCAAACAGGTTCTTTTTTGCATCTCATTCATCAAACCAATTAATCAACAACATGAAACGCTATATCTATTGCATGGCAATATTTGCCATGATGTTATACGCTTGTAATAAAGCGTCCCAATCCAAAGAGCTTCAATCAGAAGATCAAACCGCAATGGATCACAACAAGACAACAGGAAAAGATGAAGACCAGGTAGCAGTATTCGATTCAGTTGCCCCGCTCTCCGACACAAACAACAATCCTGTATCAGTGAAAAATGACAATGCGGATTGGGACCGGAAAATAATTAAAACCGCTGATGTGCAATTACAATTGGATGATTATAAAAAATTCAACACGTTTATTCATACTTCATTAAAACAATACGGAGCCTATATAGCAGGAGAAAACCAACAGGAAACAGATTATAAAACTGAAAACACAGTTACCATAAAGGTTCCGGTGGCGCAGTTTGATGCGCTTGTAAATTCATTCGGTGGCGATGGCATTAAAATAACAGGGAAAAATATTTCAAGTGAGGATGTAACCGGTGAAGTTGTTGATACGAAGGCACGTATGCAGGCTAAAATGGCTGTACGTGATAAATATTTACAGCTTTTGAAGCAGGCAAAAAACATGAATGAGATTTTACAGGTTCAAAATGAAATAAACGACATACAGGAAGATATTGAAGCGGCAAACGGCAGAATAAATTACCTGCAGCATTCCTCTTCATACAGTACAATAAACCTTACTTATTACCAATATCTTAATGGCTCAACATCAGAAGATGAAAAGCCTGATTTCTTCACTAAAATGTCTGAAGCATTTTCTACGGGAGCATCTTTTATCAGCAACCTTATGCTATGCTTAATCAGTATATGGCCATTACTTTTGGGAGGTATTGCGGTGCTTATTTATTTTAAAAGAAGTAAGCTCAAAAAAGCTTAAGTATTTCCTTTTTTGGGGGTGGAATCCGTAATCAGCTTTTAGGGAATCTTTATCTTCTGCAACAACATTACTTCCGCATTTTGAAAGTAATATTGTTACATGTTAGAATTAAAGGATATAAAAAAGTATTATGATTCCACTTTAGTTCTTGATATTCCTTCGCTTAAACTTGATAACAATATTTATTGGTTAAGCGGGGCAAATGGATCCGGCAAAACTACGCTGCTTAAAATGATAACAGGACTACTGCCTTTTGACGGTGATATTACAGTTAACAGCACAAGCATAAGGAAACAACCGGTTATCTACAGAAGGAAATTTGGCTGGGCTGAAACAGAACCGCTGTTTCCTTTATTTTTAACGGGAGCCGATTTAATTCATCTTTATTGCAACATTCGTAAGGCTCAACAAAAAGAACCCGATACTTTATTGAGTATTTACAACATGGCCGGCTATATAAATAAACCTATTGGTGCTTATTCAGCGGGTATGATAAAAAAACTATCCATAGTTCTTGCCTTTATTGGCAGTCCGGAATGGATAATACTTGACGAACCTTTCATTACATTAGATGCAAATGCAGAAGCCTTAACACAATCGCTTATTCTTGATAAACATAAAGATGCAAATACAAATTTCATCATAACCTCGCACCAGGAATTTGATGATGAGTTAATGCAGGCCTGTACCAATATTCTTATAGAAAAGAACAATGTTATTATTAAATGACTGCTGCGTTTAAAATATTATCCCGATCGCTTGTAAAAAGGTTTTATAAAGAAAATGCAGGCCTGTTTGTTTTTGTATTTACCATGATGTTTTTTATAGTCAGCAAAGTGGATGGGGCCGGCTTATATGAGTACCATTATTCTCTGGTTACGGGCATGCTGCGAAGCAAGGTTTTCCTGTTACTGGTTTTCTTTTTATGGTTTTTATATACCCGCAAATACGCAGTATTTATATCCGGCGCCATTTCAAGCCCTTATTATTCATTTTTCAATCTATATAACCAGTTAAATATAGCACACCGGTTCAGGTTGTTTTTCGCAACCGGGATTTTATTATTACTGCCGGTAATTCTTTACAGCATATTCATTTGTTTTGTGGGGTTTCAACAACATTTATACTGGCCTGTTGGTTTAAGTATGGGCTATTTATTACTGCTTTGTTGTTTGACTGCAGGATGGCACATTCACCTGCTTGACAATGCAAACAAAACTGCTAATCCTGCCGTAAGAAAAAAAAGAAGTCTGCCTGTACTTTCTGCTTATTATTTTACACTGCTTCGTTTTGTTGCAGGTAAACAAATAAATATATGGACAGGCATTAAGGTTTTTACCTGCGGTGTGCTTTATTTAACTGCAAGAAATAATAATACTATTGACCGGGATTTAAGTATGCCTTACCTGTTCTACAGCCTTGGCATACTGGCAAATGGAATTTTAATTTTCAGGGTAAGAATATTTGAAGAAAGTTATTTAAGCTTTTACAGAATGCTTCCGGTATCACTGGAGAGAAGACTGCTGCAATATGCACTGTTTTATTTTTTTCTTTTAATTCCTGAGTGTATTACTGTATCAGCGCTTACACCTGCACACTTAAACAGCATTGATGCCATTAATTTTATTCTTTCCGGGTTTTCGTTGCTTTTACTAATGCACAGTTTTTCGTTTTTGAAAAACTTCAGCATAAAAGATTATATAGCTTTATTATTTGTAATTTTCTTAATCGAATATATTCTTCTTATCACACTTGCGCCGTGTTACATGTATATAATCTTTTTTATAATGGCCATAATAATTTTTTATAGCAGGTATTATAAGTTTGAATCCGGGCTGCGGGATTAATCAGCAGCATTCTTTTATATTATGCGGCAACCAGGTACAACAGGAAAGAACCGTTCTATCTTCAAAATTATCATTGGCTTATTTTTGCCATGTGAACAACAGCAATATTTCTGAAAAACAGGTTTTCAAAGACGATTCATTAAAAAAGAAAGAAACAATCATTCTTGCCATTGAATCTTCCTGCGATGAAACATCGGCTTCGGTTTGTATTGATGGAAAAATCTTATCCAACATTATTGCCGGCCAGGCCATTCATGAACAATATGGCGGTGTGGTGCCCGAACTGGCCAGCAGGGCCCATATTCAAAATATAGTTCCGGTTGTTGATGCTGCTTTAAAACAGGCTTCAGCTATTCACCACTTGCCACTCACCACTCACGATATAGATGCCGTTGCCTTTACACAGGCGCCAGGCCTAATCGGCAGTTTACTGGTGGGTGCACAGTTTGCCAAATCTTTATCACTGGCTTTGGATAAACCGTTGATAGCCGTTCATCACATGCAGGCGCATGT
>NZ_JASGEX010000078.1:0-49543 GCF_047606085.1 Parafilimonas sp. | reverse complement strand
TGAGAATTTTATGCATGAAAGAAAAAACAACAAAAAGCAGGTGCAAAAGTATTTCCATGTAAAGCACGTCAGATATGCAGCGTAGAGAATTTATACGAACTAAATTGGGTAACGATTAATATATCTTGTTCCATTATTAGCAGTTAGTTTTAAATCTGCAGAACTTATTTCTCCATCAGGAGACCCGGTTAGGTTGCCATCGGAATCATAACCATTTATATCCTTAATTTTAATACCCCCAGGCAAAGCACCTGGCATCGCTTCAACATCCTCGCCTTCCTGTATTATTCCATCAGACTGGTAATAATACAATCCATAATATGGGCCTTTAGGATCAACATAAGCAGCTAAGGTCTTTAAAGCCTCGGCTGATCTCTTTATCCAATAACTGTAATAATGCGATGCATTGAAAGTTGTGCTCCAGTTAAAACCTTGAGGTTTCTTGCTTTGAAAGTTATTTGTGGTTAAAGAGGCATCCCACCCCCTGGCGCGGGTTTTACCGGCATTTGTATAAACCGAAGAAACGGGGAATGAGGTAGCTAAAGAAACGCTGGATAGCAAATTACTGATAGTTCTGAAAGAATAGTCAAAGGAACCTGAGACCCTGTTTTTGAGCAACTGAAAATCAACGCCCATATTAATATCTGCCTGTGTTTCCCAGGTAAGATTGTCATTTGCCAGTTGGGTTAAAGAAACACCACTGGTTTGCGCATTTCCAAAAACATAAGAGTTAGAGGTTGTAGATCCATAATAGGCAAAAGCACTACTTCCTATATCGCTGTTACCAGTGGTTCCGTAACCTAATCTTAACTTAAGAAAGTTTATCGGCGAAATATCTTTGATAAAGTTTTCCCGAGACATTATCCAGCCAAAAGAAACACCTGGAAAAGTGCCCCATTTTTTGTTTTCGGCAAAATGAGAAGCTCCATCAGTTCTTATACTGGCAGATAAAACATATTTATTCCTAAAATCATAAATAGCCCGTGCAAAATAAGATTTCCAAATCCGGGAAGGCTCACGGTACGAGTCAACATCAGGCCGGTCTGCCTCTCCTAAACCCATACTGTTAAAAGTAAAATTATCTGTAGGAAAATCTTCATTATACATACTTGTTCCGTACCAGTCGCTTACCTGATAGGAATGGCCAGCAACAAATGACAAATGTCCCCATTCATTGAATGACCTGTCATAATTTAAAGTAAACTCCGACAATTTGGAACGGGCTTTATCCTCATTAATGGAAGCTTGCCCATTAGATCTTTCACCGTATAAAAAGGATGTTGGCAGATAGGAATAACGTGTAGAAAATGACTGGTCCCAGCTATAGCTGGCCTTTGCCGTTAAATGGGGGATAATTTTCCACTCTGCAAATCCTGAAGCCAAAATCCGTGAATTAATCGTATAATCAGTTATTTCCCTGAAAGAAAGCGGGTTGGGGGCATTCTGATAATCGGGGTTTATAGGATAATCTCCATTGGAGTCTATTAAAGCCATGGTAGCCGGGTAATAAAATGCGGATGTTATCATACCGGCATATTCATTTGCGGAAGTACCTACATTAGCATTATTAGCTTTAGCTCCGGAAACAATAACATTGGCGCCAATTGTAATTTTTTCACTTATGCCTTGTTCAAGGTTTAAACGGCCATTATACCTTCTATAGGTAGAATGTATTAAAACGCCAGCCTGATCCATGTAATTAAATGAAGCAAAATATTTTGTTTTATTAGAAAGGCCGGAAACTGATATGTTATGCTGCTCTGTGCTGCCAGTTCTTGTAATGGCGTCCAAGGCATTTGGCATTACTTCCTGTTCGGCAATTTCTTCATCTGAATATTTTGGCGAGAACGATGAAACTGTTGAAGCGTCTGCCGTTCCATAAGGCGCCAGGTCATTTGTATATAAATAGTTTTCATATAAAATAAGATTTCGTTGTTCCATGTAATCTTTTGTGCCCAGAATATCATAAAAGTTAAATGCTTTTTGAATTGAATAGCTTCCATCGTAGGCGACAGACGGTTTACCGGCTTTCCCTTTTTTTGTAGTTATCAGCATAACACCGCCACCGGCCCGGGCGCCATATATAGCGGTAGCACTGGCGTCTTTAAGGAATTCTATTGATTCAATATCGTTTGGGTTTATAAAATTTAAAGCAGAACGGCTAATACCGGAACTGCCATATCTTGTAGAAGCAGAGGCTTCACCGGAATTATCGTTTATAATAACGCCATCCACAACATACAATACACCGGGGGAAGCATCTGACGGATTAGCCCTTACTGTAACAGAAACGTCTGCACCAGGCTGACCTGAACTCTGGATAACAGATACACCTGCGGCCCTCCCTGCCAGCGCCTGGGCAACATTGGTGGAAGCAGTTACATTAAGTTCAGATGCTTTTACGGAAACAATAGAACCAGTAACATTTTTTTTCTTAACAGAACCATAACCAACCACAACAACATCATCAAGGCTACCTTGGTCAGGCACCAGATCTACCAATATAGAAGTAGTTTGACCCGCTTTGATTGAGTAACCTGTCACAGTTTGGGGCACATAACCAACATTGGAAAATTTAAAATTAATATTGCCTTCCGGCAGTTTTTCGAAACGAAACCGGCCGAGGCTATCCGTAAGTGTAGTGGCAATGGTTTTTGTTGCGTTAACTGCCGATACTTCCGTACCTTGAACAGGTTCGCCTGAAGATGATCGCACAAGCCCTGTAACAGCAGGTTTTGTTTCCTGGCCTCTTGCAAGCACCGTGAATACCATTATAACTGCTGAAAGCAGGTAACTTTTGGTTTTCCTAAGCATTAAGTGAATAGTTTTAGTGATTAGAAGAATGATTAATTGAATGGTTATTATACGAAGCGGGCAGCGGTGATTACCCAATCACTTTCAAAATTTATTTTTTTAAAGTTGCATGAGGATAAAGACGCGCCGCATTATTAAAAATTAGAGATGCCTAAAATATTTACAGCGTATCTTCCTTCCGGAGACCACCAATGTTGTACCGTCTTTCCCGGCGCCAGTTTTATATCATACCTATTATCATATTTGTTTGCCGGATCAGGCAACCATATCCCAATCTTATATTTACCGGGAAGGCCGGTTTTTAAAGAACCTTGTATGTTGTAAACAATCGGTTTGTATGTTTGGGAAGCTGTATCATAAGGTTGCCAGCTTTTAGGTTCTGCACTTAACTGTACTTCTTTAACGTGAGTTCGATATAAGTTTTCTTGTTTCTTTAACCTCATCCCAGCCCTTTTATTTCGTGCATATATATTTTTGAATTGCCTCAATGAATGCTTTGCATTTCCAAAGGAGAAGGGCAGGAAGGCTCTGGAATTTTTAAAGTATTTCCTAAGTTTAGGGAGATGAAAGTCCTCTCCTTTGGAGAGGATTTAGGTGAGGTCAATTTGAAAATTTTAAATCTTTTCTTATCCCGAACTCATGTTTCTTTAAGAAATAATTTCTTTATTATCGCAAAGGCCCGATGCAAATAAAAACCTCCGCACCCAACAAACCTGAGTCTATATACGACGTTCAGCTACCTATTTACCCAATACCTGAAAAAAAATTTTTATTGGAAACGTATGAAATACGCCCGGATATCTTTTATTGATGAGAAGATAGCGGAACCATCATTAACGGATAGTGTAGGTATTGCCTGATGAATCAAAATCAATTTTAAAGTCATTCATTAAAGCAATATTTTTCAGAATGGATTGTATGCTTTCATCAGGGTGAATAGTGCCAATGAATGTAATATTTGAGATGTCTTTTGTAGGGTATTGAATATTGGTATGGTATTTATGTGATAAATATTCAAGCACATATTCAAGGCTTTGGTTGCTGAACCGCTTGCCCGGCGCCTTATTTATGGCAGCAGCAGGTGAGACCGCCGCATCGTCTTCATTGCCTGTTGCAGGTTCTTTCATTTCAACAGGGGCATGATAAGCATTCTTTGAAACACCTGCAGCATTTTCATTATTGTCATAGTTTGCTGTAAAGCGTTGGCTGGCTATATCATACAATATCGAATTACCGGCTGTTAAGTAATATTTCTGATCATCCCTGTTTATTATAGCTTTGGAAACCACAATTTTGCCTGATAACAACCTTACAATAACCTTTTTCCTGCTGCTGTTGCTTACTATGAATTCTGTGCCTAAGGCAATAGTAACAGTACTGTCGCAAAAAACAGAAAACCTGCGGGTAACATCTTTATGCACTTTGAACAGCGCTTCACCTTCCAGGTAAATATCCCGCCGGCCTGACTGGTTGTAATCATTGTAATATTTTACTACGCTGTTAGGTTTTAATAGTATAACAGAACTATCAGGCAACACAATAGTTTTTTCTGAATTGTTTTTATTGAAAACTTCTGTAAAAGGCCTTACACCGGTTTGCGCTATTATAGTTTTTTGTGGTTGCCCGGGGCGTATAAAAAAATAGCCTGCCGTTAATATAAGCGCTATAACGGCGGCGGCAGCCACAACTTTCTTTATTGAAAACTTTGCCGAAGCAATTGATCTTATTGAATGCACATCTTCTTCATCCTGCTGCGGCAGGCTCTCCTGATTACATAATGCATTCCATTCCGCTTCATCAAAATGATCTAAAAATTCATCCTGATGATCTATAATATAATCATACAACTTTCCCTTATCCTTGTTTGGATGCTTACTGCTGAAATATTTTCTGATTATATTTTCAATCACAATCTTGAATAATAGCGATAAAATGGATATATTACTATAGCAAGCGAAATTATTGTACTTTTTTTTGCAAACTTACAATTTGGGAAGCAAAGGGCGTATTTGCTGAAAAGCGAGTTCAATATGCCTGCCTACTGTTTTTACGGAAATATTCATTTTATCAGATATCTCTTTATAGCTTAGTTCATCTCTTACCCTTAGCAGAAAAACCCTGCTTCTTACAGGAGGCATTTTCTTTTCTGCTATATGCCATACCTCCGGAACAAAGGTATCTTCATTCATCAGAACATACCTTTGCTGCAGATTGCTTTTTTCCAATAAACGCAGCTTAAGCCTTTCCCTTTCGGCCTTGCGCAGAATATCAATCAGGCTGCTTTTTGCAATCTGAAATATTTGCGCCGGCAGGGGAATTTCACTTTTTATGCAGGCATGCTTTTCCCATAATTTGGTAAAAGTTACCTGTACAACTTCATCAGCATAGTATGCGGAGCCCGTTTTCTGAAATATATAATTAAAAAGCTTCTGTGCATACTGCTGGTATAATTCTTTAAACGCAATAGCATTACCCTCATTTAAGTCTTTAATATTAATACTCATATTCATACTCATACTTATATGCAGTTATACCTGGTATAGTCATTTTTAAACAAAGCAATTGTTACTTTTTTTCATAAAAATTTATAGGGTAAACTTAATCAGAACAGTTATGCAGATGGCAGGTCAAACGATTGCGTGATTTAAAAATGAAACGACTGCCATTTATTCCGCAGGCATGGTGCAGCAGGGTTAAGCCAATGCTTCCTGTTTCATTAAATAAACAGGCTTGCCTGCCTACTTTAAGCAAGCAATTATTTTCCATAATTTGCGCCGGCAGAAAAACACGGCTTATTAAACAAGCGCGCTTTAAGCGTTAGGGCATGATGATCAATTTTTCTAAAGCTTATAGTTTGCAGCTTGTTCATTATAAAACAGGGGCTATCTGCTTTTATCAGAAATTTGCTTTGCGCATTTAATCAGTGAAGCCTATTCTGCTTTCCGGATATAAATTGCACTTCTTTCATATTGAAAAACAGGTAATGGCATTGTTTGAAAAAAAAAGAAACGGCATTATAAAATGTATTCTGATGCTACTCTTGTTTAACCTGCTTCGGCAACCGGTTTTTTCGCAAAACAACGATGCAGCAATAAAGGCGGCTTATTCCTATCAGTCAAATAACCCTAACCTTACAGTTGCAAGCCCGCCTTTTCTTATTAAGCTGAAAGAAAGTGATGTGGCTGGTTTTAAACGCAGGTTCCGGCAAAAAATATTGCGCCAGCTCAATGCGCAATGGTTCGTTATAAAAAATATGGATGCGGCAATCCTTAAACCGTTCCATCTGCTGGAACTAATGCGGGCCAATAATACATTCAAGCTGTCTTCAACAGCCGGCTTACCAAATAAATTGAATGATTCGGCATTATATAAATGTATGGTTGAAGTAACAGACAGCATTGCGTTTAAACAAGACATGCGTTTATATAATAAGCCAATTCGATCTTCTTATAAAAACGTATTTATTATAAGCACCAATATTTCATTTGTTACTGATACTTTAATTAACCGGGGTTATGTTGTATCAGTTGCTGTAAGGCTGCAGCCACCTAAGCCGGAAACGGTAATAAACGATTACGACAACAGCGAAAACTGTATCAATCTTTTCTTCAGCCAATACCCGTCAATCAACGGAGACGGCCTGGCTGCTTCTGTAAAAGAAGACCTGTTTGATACGGCCGATATAGATTTTAAAAACAGGTTTATTCAATCAGGGCTGGAAGCCGATACCACCTCAAGCCATGCCACCACTATGGCCACACTAATTGCCGGCGGCGGCAACAGTTTTCAATCAGGCAAAGGCATTGCGTGGGGATCTGCTCTTTCTTCTTCTGATTTTACCAACCTCCTGCCCGATGATGACGCTTATTTCAGTCAATATAATATTTCTGTTCAGAACAATTCTTATGGCGTTGGAATAGAAAATTTTTATGGCGCCGACGCAGCAGCTTATGACCAAAGCACAATTGATAACCCGCAGTTGCTATATGTTTTCTCAGCAGGCAATGCCGGCGATGATACGGCTGCAGGCGGAGATTATGATGGCTTAGCCGGTTTCTCCAATCTTACCGGCAGCTTTAAACAGGCGAAAAATATTCTTACGGTTGGTTCAGTTGATTCATTTTACAATGTTGCCGCCCTGAGCTCAAAAGGCCCGGCTTTTGATGGCCGCATCAAGCCCGAACTTGTGGCGTATGGCAACGATGGAAGCTCAGGCGCTGCGGCAATTACCTCGGGAACAGTGCTTGCTGTGCAATCGGCTTACCAGTCTGTTCATCACGATTCATTGCCGCCCAACGCGCTTGCAAAAGCCATCATTATAAACAGCGCCGATGATGTTTTTAATCCCGGCCCGGATTTCTATTCCGGCTTTGGCAATATAAATGTGAAGAATGCTGTGGCAGATGCATTAACCAATAATTTTTTTTCTGATGAAGTAAAACAGGATGAAACCAAAAGCTTCACGATACATGTTCCCTCCGGCATATATAACCTGAAAATTACACTGGTTTGGAATGATGCAGCCAATACAGCCAATGCATTGAAAGCTTTGGTGAATGATCTTGACCTCTCGCTTGAAAATTCAGATGGCCAGCCCATATACCAGCCCTGGGTTTTAAACACGGATGCCGGCGCTTTGCTGAACAATGCAGCAAGAGGCAGGGACAGCCTCAATAACGTTGAACAAATTACGGTTTCCACTCCGGATGCAGGCGATTATATTATCCGTGTAAAAGGTTATGCTGTTTCAGCAGGCAGCCAATCTTTCTATGTTGCTTATACCTGGTATGCAGCAGATAGTTTTACTTTTATATCGCCCGTTAACAACAGCCATTTTACACCTGCGGGCAAAAATATTTTCAGGTGGAGCTCTACATTCACTTCTGAAGAAGGCAAACTGGAATACAGCCTTGATAAAGGCAATTCATGGCATATTATCAGCAACAATATTAACCTTGCAAAAAAATATTATGAATGGGCTGCGCCGGATACAAATGCAGTTGCACTGGCCCGCATTACCATCCGCAATAAAATATTTTACAGCGATACATTTGATATAAGCGCGCAGATATACCCCACTGCTGGTTTTAGCTGCGGCGATTCAGCATTAATTTCCTGGAACAGGCAGAAAGGAGTAAATGAATATGCCATATTCAGCCTTGGCGATAAATACCTGCAGCAGGTAGCAACCACAGCCGATACTTTTTATATAGTGAAAAATGCACCTTCCCGGTTTATGGCAGTGGCTTCTGTTTTAAACAACCATACGGGCATTAAAAGTTATACGTTTAATTACTCAACACAGGGGGTTGGCTGTTATATAAGCAATTTTCTCGCCGATGCTGATGATGAAAACAGGGCTTCCCTTAATTTATACCTTGGCACTACATTCCATATTAAAAACGCGATCTTTCAGCAATTGATTGCCGGTGTTTGGACAGATTTAAAAACAATTGCGCCCATCAGCGCACTTACTGTAAACTATGTTTCGGCAATGCAGCAGGGGATAAATTTTTACAGGGCCATTATAACGCTTGAGGATGGCAGTACGATTGCCAGCAATGAGGCATCCGTTAATTTTTTAAACAATGCCCGGTATATTATATATCCAAACCCGGCCCCGGCAAGGCAGGGTTTTTATATCTTATCCCAGAATATTTCTTCAAACACAATTGTATTGTTTGATGTGGCCGGGAGAAAATTATTACAGCAAAAGATATGGCAACAGCAACAGCGTGTGCCTGTCCCAAATCTTGCTAAAGGCATTTACCTCGCCGTTATTTATGATGAACAAAATAGTCCCGTATTTAAAGTAAAGGTTGTAATAAATTAAATGTGCAAAATATTATCACTTTATTACGCGGTTCTTTTAAATAAAAAAACCACTGTGCAAACCGCAGTGGTTAAAAATTTTAAGGAAGGCATTTTATTTATAAAGATAATCCAGCGCAATTATATCGTTTGGATTGAACGGCCTGTTTGTGCCATCGGTGCAGGCAAGCATCCAGCTTCCGGGGTCGCGGGGGGATTTTTCTGTACCGGGAATGTATATTGCGCCCACGCCTGCCTGGCCTTCATTCCAGGGAAATGTGAAGCCGCAGCTATACCTGCGGTTTTTGTAGTCGGTATGCCTGAAGCCGATCGTATGGCCCATTTCATGCGCTATAATGGTAGCAAGCCATTGCACATCCGTCTTGCTTGTAAAAGTGCCTTTATGTGAGTTTAATGTAATGGGCGTAGCCGGGTCGCCATCGTCTGTAGGAAAGCCGGATGACTGGCCTAATATGCCGCCGCCGCCAAGATCATCGCCTACGATATCTATATCGCCCACGCCGCTGACCCGTTTGAATTTTAAGCGGAGGCCCAGGGCATTATACCGCGCAATAGCAGAATCGGTCGCTTTTTTAAAAAGCGCTACATTGTTTGGGTAATTCATAGACACCGTAATTGTTCTCGGCAGGCTCTTGACCAGATTGGTGGTGCGGTATTGTTCTTCTTCACCAACACGAATATCGGCGCCAATATTGGGTGCTGCGCTTAACTGTTCATTGGAAAGGAAAATGTCATTTTCAACAATGTAACCGCCATTGATTTTAATAACATTATCTGAGCTAAAGCCCTGCGCCTCTATCTGGCTGAGAACATCATCAGGAATATCGCCGGATGAATTGATTGTTTTACTCTCTTTTTTACAGGAGAAAAGTAAAAGGCTAAAAGCTGCCGCGGAAAGAACCGTGTTCAGTTTCATGTGTGTGTGATTTTAATGAATGGATAATGGTTTCAAAAAAATATCTACAGGCTGGATAAACCGGCTATTGCTGTTAATATTAATACGCTCTTATTAATATCGTAATTTAAGGAAAGAAGTAAATACGCATTTCTCCTGTAAATTATATTAGTTTTTTTCAGGAGGAACCTTTAATGAAATTTTTCATGCCTGCTTTGTGTAATTTTGGCCTGAAAAATTTTATGTCGGTTTGAGAATAAAAGAAATAAGTGTTGGCTTTCATGGTTTCACTGTTTTTGTTCTGAGAATTAAATCAAAATTCGTTGTTTGCTAAACTAAGAAATAATTTGATAAAGGTTAAAAAATTCTCTTGCTTAAACGCTTAAATAAGCATGCATCTCTATACTGGCAATTATTAGCTGAAGTAACGAATGGCGCGGTAAGACGACAAAGGTGAACAGCGCCGCATGGCAAAGTGACCTGTAAAAACAATTACCTGCCAAACATCCGCAGCAATTGTTCATCGTTAAACTCAACAAAAACAGGATTGCCGTTTGGCGTTACAGAAGGTGTATTGCATTTAAACAGGTCTTCCACCAGGGTTTCCATTTCTTTCATAGTTAGCTGCCGCCCGGCTTTAATAGCCTGTTGCCTTGCCATGCAGTGAATCAATCTGTCTCTCCTGCCGAATTTTAATTCACTGCTGAAATGTTTGAACTGTTCAAGCAGCAGCTCAACAGAATGTTTTTCATTACCCTGTAAAATGTCTGCCGGCGTACCCTGTATAATAAAACTGTTCCTGCCAAATGCCTCAATTTTATAGCCCAGCAATTCAAGATCGCTTAATAGTTCGGTTAATAAGGCTGCATCCTGCGGGGAAAGTTCAAGCGTAACAGGAAACAGTGTTTGCTGGGTAACAGGCTGCCGGCTTTGAACAATGGCGGAATAACGTTCAAATAAAATTCTTTCATGGGCATGCTGCTGATGTATCAGCATAAACCCGTTCTGCAAAGAACCTGCAATATATGTATTCAGCAGCTGGCTGTTTACAACAGGCAACTGCTGGTTATTTAAATTTAAAGTATTGGCTGCAATGGGTAACGTATCCCCTGAAAGATTGCCTTCCGTATAAAAATCCTGCCAATGCCTTAAAACATTTTTTTCGCCCGGCTCAATTAAATGCGCCTGGTTTTTCTGTGAAAATTTTTTATACAATTCAGAAGCGGTAACCGTTTCTTTTTTTTCCTGCGTAAAGGGTTGGGTAATAGCTTCCGCCTGCATGATGTCTGCATTCAGGCTAAAATCAAGCGAAGGCGAAATGCTGAATTGCGCCAATGCATGTTTTATGGCAGCCTGCACAAAAGCATACACTATTTTTTCGTCTTCAAACTTTATCTCCTGCTTGGTAGGATGCACGTTTATATCCACCTGCGAAGGATCCAAGTCTATATATAAAGCATATACCGGGAAGCTGTCTTTTGGCAGCAGGGCGTCAAAGGCTGTAGTAACGGCATGATTAAGATAAGCGCTTTTAATAAACCGGTTGTTTACAAAAAAATACTGATCGCCACGCGTTTTCTTTGCAGCATCCGGTTTGCCAACAAAACCATTGATGTTTAAATAATCGGTTGTTTCTTTTACAGCAACCAGTTTTGTGTTGTATTGATGGCCGAGCAGTTGCAAAAAACGTTGTTTATAATTCCCCGGTTCCAGGTGAAAGAGTTGCTGTCCGTTATTGGTAAGTGAGAAAAATATATTGGGGAATGCCAGCGCCACATGAATAAACTCATCCACTATATGGCGCATTTCAGAAGCATTGCTTTTTAAAAAATTACGCCTTGCCGGCACGCTGAAAAAAAGATTTTTCATGCTGATATTGGTACCAATGGCACAGGCGCAGGCTTCCTGCTTCCTTACAATGCTGTTATCAATTTCAATAAAAGTGCCTAACTCATCTTCTGCCCTTCTTGTTTTCAGTTCCACCTGCGCCACCGCGGCAATGGAAGCCAGGGCTTCTCCCCTGAAACCCATGGTACGGATATGAAAAAGGTCATCAATATTTTTTATTTTGCTAGTAGCATGCCGTTCAAAACACATACGGGCATCAGTTTCGCTCATGCCCTTGCCATTATCAATAACCTGAATTAATGTTTTGCCGGCATCTGCAAGATGCATTTCTATAGAAGCGGCGCCGGCGTCCACGGCATTTTCAAGCAGCTCTTTTACGGCGCTTGCCGGGCGCTGAATTACCTCTCCCGCAGCAATTTGATTAGCAATATTGTCAGGTAATAAATAAATTATGTCAATCACAAAAAAACTCCTTCTTCATAGGTGTAAAAATATAAATATTAGCATAAAGCAAATGCAAACTGTTTTTTCCCCGGAATAAAGAGGGGGATTTTTCCCGTTTATTATTTCCGGAATTATTTGCATCTTGTTCTCGTTTTTTAGAAAAAAACGACGAAATAAAACCTCTTTATTAATCTTTAAAACGGTTTATTATGCAACCAGGTTTAAACAAAAACACCAGTAAAAGCCCATTTAACGAAAATCTGAAAAGCCACATGTATTCGAATCCGAAAGCGCCCAATCACAGGTTAAGCAAACCTGTTACAGAGAAATTCTATGATCAGAAAAAGCTTGTCAAGCAGGATATTTTTCTCAGTGAACATTATGCACAGCTCTTTCTCCTGAGCTAAACGTTTAAAACATATATTACGCTTCATTAATAGTGTATAGCAGGCTATTTTTGTTTTATCATGCGCTATGCACTATTAATTTTCCTGTTGCTTATATTTTCGTTTTCCTACGCACAGGAGTTTGGAGGTGAACCGGCTTCTGTAAAATGGAAACAGGTAAATAACGATACCGTAAAAATTATTTTTCCTGCCGGGATGGACAGCATTGCAAAGCGCGTTGCGACCATTACGTCCGGCGAGCAGTTGTATTTTGCCAGTACCATCGGTAATCTTGACAGAAAAGTGAATATAGTACTGCACAATCAAACTGTTTTTTCAAACGGGTTTGTGGCATTAGGTCCAAGGCGCAGTGAATTTTTTCTAACCCCTGAACAAAATGCTTTTGAATTAAGCGCGGTAAGCTGGAACGACCTGCTGAGCATACACGAATACAGGCATGTGGAGCAATACAACAATTTTAATGTTGGCCTTTCGCATGCAATGCATATCTTATTCGGGCAGAATGGGCAGGCTTTGGCCAATGCCGCTTCTGTGCCCGACTGGTTTTTTGAAGGTGATGCCGTATATAACGAAACGCTGTTAAGCACCCAGGGCCGCGGCAGGCTGCCTTTGTTTTTGAACGGTTATAAAAGCCTGTACCTTGAAAACAGGTATTACAGCTATATGAAGCTGCGCAATGGTTCTTACCGGAATTTTGTGCCCAACCATTATCCATTAGGTTATATGCTCGTTGCTTATGGAAGAGAAAAATATGGGGATGATTTCTGGAAAGATGTTACGCACGATGCGGCTTCATTCAGCAGCCTTTTTTATCCCTTGCAAAAGGCGATAAAGAAACACGCAGGTATTTCCTTTACCGATTTCACACAGCAGGCATTTAATTATTACCGGCGGCAATGGCAAGGGCAAGGGCAATCTTATTCAAATCTTATGTTTATTGATTCAGCCGAAAAACATACTGTAACAAATCATCTGTACCCATATATAACAGATAACGGCTCAATTATTACATTGCAAAATTCCTATAAGAGCATCCCGCAGTTTATAATCAGGCGAAGCAATGGCGCTGCGGAAAAAATTGCTGTTGAAGATATTACCACCAACGATTATTACAGTTATAATAATGGAATAATTGTGTACGCCTCATTTAAACCGGATGCACGCTGGGGCAACCGCGAGTTTAGTGAAATAAGGCTGATACATATCCATACAAAAAAAGAACAAAAGATCACTTCACGTTCAAGGTACTTTTCACCCGATATTTCACATAACGGCAATATGATTGTTACTATTGAACAGGCAACAGATGGAAGCTCCAAACTCATTTTGCTTGATGTAAACGGGAATACAATACGTACCATTACCAATGAACAGGGCTGCGTTTTTTCTTATCCTAAATTTTCTGCCGATGATAAATACATATATGTATGCAACAGGAAAGCTGATGGTGAAATGGGTATTTTAAGAAAGGATGTTGAAGGTAAATCCCAGAAAGTAATTCTGCCGTACAGCAACAGGATTGTTGGGTTCCCGGTTGTACAGGGCGATACCTTATTATATAGCTGTTCCAATAACGGCGGGGATGAAATATGGGCATACATTAATACAGAAAATAAAAATTATCGTATTGCTTCTGCTGCAACAGGCTTATACCAGGCAGGCATACGGAACAATACAATTATTACTGCCGCATTTACCGCAGATGGCTACAAGCTGGCAGCAATAAAGCCACAATGGCAACAAATAAATGAGACTGATACTTTAAAAAGCCTGTACGTTTCCCATCCATTTCAAAAGCCATCCAACCAGTTATTAAATAATATTGCGGGAAGAGATTTTACTGTAAAAAGCTATTCCAGGCTTTCAGGCTTTTTTAATTTTCACAGTTATAATCCATATATCAGCGATCCGGATTACTCCTTTATTTTATATGGACAGAATGTTTTAAATACGGTACAAAGCCAGTTGTATTACACCTATAACCGTGATGAGCAGTTCAGCCGTGTGGGATATACCGGCATTTATGGCGGCTGGTACCTGCAGCCTTTTATTAATATAAACCAAACCTGGAACAGAACAGCCAGGTTAAATGCCGATACGGTTTTTCATTGGAATGAGACTAATTTTTCCGGCGGCCTGCAGCTGCCGCTTAATTTTGCCGGCGGCAAACTGTACAGGAATTTAACCACGTATGCGAGCTACAATTATGTAAGCACACAATGGGCCGGCCTGGCAAAAACTTATTTTAAGAATGCAGGTTTCAGTTATGCGCAATTGCGTTTGTATTACAGCCAGTATGCACAGCAGGCTGTTCAACACATTAATCCGCGGTTTGGCCAATCAATAATATTACAATACAGAACCGGCGGCACAGCACACCAGTTGCTGGCAAGCGGTTATTTATACTTTCCGGGGTTGAGTAAAAACCATAGCATCGTTATTAATCTTGCTTACCAGCAGCGGGACACTTCAGGCAAGTATTATTATGATAATAACTTCCCGTTCTCAAGAGGTTATGCCACGCCGGATTATCCAAGAATGTATAAAGCAGGTTTTAATTATAATTTCCCGCTGGCATATCCTGATTGGGGGTTTGGCAATATTGCCTATTGCCTAAGAATACGCGGCAATCTGTTTTACGATTTTACACAAACTAAAAGTTTAAGAACCGGTAACCGTTTTAATTTTGCCTCCGCCGGCGCGGAAATATTTTTTGATACTAAATGGTGGAATCAGCAGTTTATAAGTTTTGGCTTACGCTACAGCAGGCTTTTAAACAGTGACCTTGCGGGAAGAGGCCCAAATCAGTGGGAGGTTATATTACCGCTTAGCCTGTATTAATTTACTTGTTTATTTCTTTTGTAGTTTTGAAATATGTCAGCATTACAGATTTTACCGCATTACAACTTTGAAGAATGGCAAAACTGGGAAGGCAAGTGGGAGCTTATTCACGGAATACCTTATGCCATGAGCCCGGCCCCTGTGCCAAAGCACCAGATTATTGCGAATGCTTTGGGTACCGAATTTGGAATAGCGCTTAAAAAGTGTAAAAACTGTAAAGCCATGCAGCCCGTTGACTATAAAATAGGCGATGATATAGTTGTGCAGCCTGACCTGCTTGTTGTTTGTAAGCCCATTAACAAGCCTTATCTTGATTTTGCCCCTGCCCTTGTTGCCGAAATACTTTCTCCTGCCACCGCTTTAAAAGACCGGCATACCAAATTCCAGATTTACCAGCAGCAGCAAATCAGGTATTATATTATTATTTCGCCTGATAATGAAAAGGCTGAAGTTTTTGAGAATAGCCCAACCGGTTACCAGTTAATGAAAGAAGGAACTGATTTTAAATACCGGTTTATTTTTGACGAAAATTGTTCAGCAGAAATAAATTTTACAGAAATCTGGAAATAATTTATTATTTAACTACTCTTTTAGGTTTGAGAATTTGCAAAAATTTTCTCAATTAATTGCATTCCTATATCTTTGCGCTCCCAAATTTATGTCCAAGCAATCATTAATTCAACAAGACGGCGCTATTATAGAAGCACTAAGTAACGCTATGTTCAGAGTTAAATTGGAAAATGGCCACGAAATACTGGCCACAATTTCGGGGAAAATGCGCATGCATTACATAAGGATTCTGCCTGGCGACAAGGTGAAAGTGGAAATGAGCCCTTATGATCTTTCAAGAGGAAGAATTATTTTAAGATATAAATAAAGCTCAATCCGCCGCGGCGGACAAAGCTCAAAGCCAAATAAAATGAAAGTAAGAGCTTCAGTAAAAAAACGCAGTGCAGATTGCAAAATTGTTCGCAGAAAAGGCAAACTGTATATTATTAACAAAAAGAATCCCCGCTATAAGCAGCGCCAGGGATAGAAGAGGCTATGAGCCGAGAGCTAAAATGCTCACAGCCCGAAGCTATACAAATAAAAAGTAATAAAAACAATAAACAGAAATTATGGCTCGTATTGCCGGTGTTGATTTACCAAAAAATAAAAGAGGCGAAATAGGCTTAACCTATATCTATGGTATTGGCCGTTCTACTGCCCGCCACATTTTGGATAAAGCAAATATTGATTACGATAAAAAAGTAAATGACTGGAATGATGACGATCTTAACCAGATCCGCTCCATCATTACCAATGAAGTGAAAGTGGAAGGCGCTTTGCGCAGTGAAGTTCAAATGAACATTAAACGCCTTTTGGATATTGCCTGCTACCGTGGCCTCCGGCACCGTAAGGGCTTGCCGGTTCGCGGCCAGCGCACCCGTACAAACAGCCGTACAAGAAAAGGCAAGCGTAAAACAGTTGCCGGTAAGAAAAAAGCACCCAAGAAATAACTAATTAAACGGCCGGAAGTTTTCCGGTTTGATTACCTATCAGATAAAACAAAAAATGGCAAAAGCAGCAAAATCACAGGCAGGCGGAAAAGCCGCAGCCAAAAAGAGAATAGTAAAAGTAGATGCTTACGGCGATGCGCACATCAATGCTACTTTTAATAATCTTATTGTGTCTTTAACCAATAAGCAGGGCCAGGTTATCAGCTGGTCATCTGCCGGTAAAATGGGTTTCCGCGGTTCTAAAAAGAATACGCCTTATGCAGCGCAAATGGCGGCGCAGGATGCAGCAAAAGTAGCTATTGATGCAGGTTTGAGAAGAGTGGATGTATTTGTGAAAGGGCCGGGCGCAGGCCGCGAAGGCGCCATCCGCGCTTTGGCAACAAGCGGTATTGAAGTTTCTATGATAAGAGACGTTACGCCTTTGCCGCACAACGGTTGCCGTCCTCCCAAGAAAAGAAGAGTGTAAATTGATTTACGATTTTTTAAATTACGATTTACGATTTTTCTCCAATTCGTGAGTTTATAAATCGTAAATCCGAAATCGTAAATTGTAATTATAAACCGGGTACAGCATTTATTTTAAGATTTTTAATGATGCTGTATCGTCACTAAAAAATCAAATACATATTATGGCACGTTACAACGGACCTAAAACAAAGATCAGCCGTATTTTCGGCGAGCCCATTTTAGGCAATGGCAAATGGCTCAATAAAAACAGCAACCCTCCCGGCCAGCATGGCGCCAGCCGCAAACGCAAAACTTTAGGCGAATACGCTATTCAGCTTAAAGAAAAACAAAAGGCAAAATACACTTATGGTGTTTTAGAGCGCCAGTTCCGCAAAACATTTGACGAAGCTTCCCGTATTAAGGGCGTTACAGGTGAAAACCTTATTAAGCTGCTGGAAGCGCGTTTGGACAATACAGTTTTCCGTTTAGGCATTGCCCCTTCCAGGCCGGCTGCGCGCCAGCTGGTTTCTCACAAGCACGTTACCGTAAACGGCATTATCGTAAACATTCCTTCTTACCAGTTGAAGCCGGGCGATAAAATTGCTTTGAAACCAAAAAGCAACGACAACAGTTCCATCACCAGCCAGGTTCGCGGCAAGAACCCTAAGTTTAACTGGCTCGACTGGAATGAGACTGAAAAACAGGGTGTTTTCATTACCTGGCCGGAAAGGGAAAGTGTTCCTGAAAACATTAAGGAACAACTGATAGTGGAATTGTACAGTAAGTAAGCTATCAGCCTTGAGCTATGGGCTATCAGCTTGCCGCTCAGGGTTCGGAACGTACAAGGGAGTCCACGATTAAAATCGGGATAGATGACACAACCGGCGATGCCACAAAGAACAAAAGCCGGTAACATAAAAAAATTAAAACAAAAACAAAGGAATATAAAATGGCCATTTTAAACTTCCAGAAACCGGATAAAATCATATTACAGAAGGTAACTGATTTTGAAGGTTCATTCGAATTTCGCCCGCTTGAACAGGGTTACGGTTTAACCATCGGAAACGCTTTGCGCAGGGTATTATTAAGCAGCCTTGAAGGATACGCCATCACCAGCATTAAGATTGAAGGTGTGGAGCATGAATTTGCTACCATTAAAGGCGTTACGGAAGATGTAACTGAAATCATCCTTAACCTGAAACAGGTTAGGTTTAAGAAAACAGTTGAGCACGATGTAGCCACAGAAAAAATTGTTTTAAGCGTAAAAAACAAAGCGGAATTTACTGCCGGCATGCTGAACGACGGCATGCAGAGCTTCCAGGTAATGAATCCTGAGCTCGTGATCTGCACAATGGATCAGAGCGCTAAACTTGATATTGAGTTCACGGTGTCCAAAGGCCGCGGTTATGTACCGGCTGAAGAAAACCGCGTAAAGGATCTGCCGCTTGGTTATATTCCGATTGATTCTATCCATACGCCTATCAAGAATGTAAAATACGCAGTTGAAAACTACCGTGTAGAACAAAGAACAGACTATGAAAAACTGTTGCTTGATGTTTCTACTGATGGCACCATCAATCCCGAAGAAGCTGTAAAACAGGCTTCGCGTATTTTAATTCAGCATTTAATGATCATCACCGATGAAAACATCACTTTCGATAATAAGGAAGACCGTAAAGAAGATGTGGTGGATGAACAAATGCTGCAGTTGCGCAAAGTATTGAAAACGCCGCTGGAAGATTTAGACCTTTCTGTACGTGCTTTCAACTGCTTAAAAGCTGCAAAGATCAACAGCCTGAGCGAGCTGGTTCAGTACGAACAGGAAGACCTGATGAAGTTCCGCAACTTCGGCCAGAAATCTTTAAGCGAAATAGAACAGGTTTTGGGCGAAAGAGGTTTGCACTTTGGAATGGATTTGTCTAAATTAGGTTTGGACGATATTAATTAAAAGCAGCCCATCCAAACCTTCCCAAAGGGAAGGCTTAAGAAAGCCGCTAAAAGATAAAGTTCTTTATTAATTCATGGTTTTAAAAATCTTTCTTCTTTGGAGAGGTTTAGAGAGGCCACTGCTTATAAATCCTTGACACGGTATAAGCAGTTATTATAAACAACGGTTTTTAAAAGTCCTCCTTTGGAGGATTTAGGAGGCCGTCTAAAAACAAACGTCATGCGTCACGGAGATAAAATTAAAAATTTAAGCCGCACAAAGGCACACAGAGATGCGTTGCTCGCCAACCTTGGCAGCCAGTTAATCGTTAATAAACGCATCGTTACCACATTGGCAAAAGCAAAATCTTTACGGGTTTATGTTGAGCCCTTAATTACCAAAACACGCAAAGGTGAAAGCAAGGAGCAGGTCATGCACCAGCACCGGGTTGTGTTCAGCTACCTGAAAGATAAGCATGCCGTAAAAGAGTTATTCACAGTTGTTGGCCCCAAAGTAGCCAGCCGCCCAGGCGGTTACACACGCATCATTAAGCTTGGAACCCGCATTGGTGATAATGCAGAGCTGGCTTTGATTGAACTGGTTGACTTTAATGATGTTTACGGTAAAACAGCCACTGCAGCTGCAGAAGCAGGTAAGAGAACACGCCGTGGCCGGTCTAAAAAAGCTGCTGCTCCAAAAGCAGAAGCTGCCGAAGCAAAAGCTGAAACACCTGCTGCAATAGAAGAAGCGATAGTGGTGGAAGAAACGCCTGCCGCACCAGTTGAAGGTGAAGCGGATGTGCAGAAAGGAACAGAAGAATAAATAAGTTTACACTGATTATAATAACAGAAAAAGAGGTTGCAATGCAACCTCTTTTTCTGTTTGGCGCCAGCCTGTATTTTTCCGGCTCTTTCAATGAGGCCATGAAATATTTTATCATCCTGTAATTTCAACCACCATAGCGCTGGCGCCGCCGCCGCCATTACATATTCCTGCAGCGCCGAGCTTTGCATTGTTTTGTTTCAGTACATTAATTAGCGTAACAATTATTCTTGCGCCACTGCATCCCAATGGATGGCCTAAAGAAACAGCGCCGCCATGTACATTGACCTTCGCTGCATCCAAACCCATTTTCTGAATATTGGCAATGCCAACAACAGAAAATGCTTCATTCAGTTCAAAAAAATCAATATCAGATAATTTCAAACCGGCTTTTGCCACCGCTTTTGGCACAGCCAGTGAAGGCGTTGTTGTAAACCATTCAGGCGCCTGCTCAGCATCGGCATAACTCCTGATAATTGCTACCGGCTTTATATTCAGCAAAGCAGCTTTTTCTTTACTCATCAGCACAAGCGCCGCGGCGCCATCATTCATTGTGCTGGCATTGGCCGCCGTTACGGTACCTTCTTTCTGGAAAGCGGGCTTTAACGCAGGTATCTTATCAAACTTAACATTAAATGGCGCTTCATCCCTGGCAAACTTTACCGGGCCGCCTTTCTGTTGCGGAATTTCAACCGGTATTACCTCGTTATCAAACCTGCCTTCATTCCAGGCCTGCTGGCTGCGTTTATAGCTTTCAATAGCAAAAGCATCCTGTTCGCCCCTGCTTATATTACATTCTTTTGCGCAAAGCTCTGCCGCATTGCCCATTGCATAATTATGATAAACATCGGTAAGGCCGTCTTTTGAAAGGCCATCCACCAGACTTACATTTCCGTATTTATTTCCCCAACGCATGTCAGGAGAATAATAAGGCACATTGCTCATGCTCTCCATGCCGCCGGCCACAATTATATCTGCGTCGCCCAGCCGTATGCTTTGCGCCGCCTGTGCAATAGCCTTCATGCCGCTGGCGCAAACTTTATTTACCGTGGTGGCCACCACGTTTTCAGGCAAACCTGCAAACATGGAAGCCTGCCTCGCAGGCGCCTGCCCCAGGTTTGCCTGCATTACGCAACCCATTAAAACCTCCTGCACATCCGCCGGATTAATGCCGGCTTTTTCAACTGCTGCTTTTATAGCTATTGCACCTAATTGTGTAGCTGAAATATCTTTTAAACTGCCGCCAAAACTGCCAATGGGCGTTCTCACCGCAGAGGCTATATAAACCGTTCTCTCACTCATATTTGATCTGTTTTGAAACCGCGAAGATAACAATCGTTAGTTCTATAAAAAGATGATGCGCCTCAGCTCGAATGGTCAACTATAATCAGCCACTCTCCTTTTATTTTTCGGAATAAGAGCGTGAAATAGCCGCCGGCATCACCCATGCTTCTTTGCAAATGCCATTGCCCCAATACAAAATAATATTCCGGCGAAAGTGGTTTCAACTGCAAAAGATTGAAGGAAAGCCTGCCCATTGCCGCCGTATCAGGATAGGCCTGCTTGTAACGGTCGAGCGTTGGCTGCCAGCCATAAGTGGGAGGGTTGCTTACAAACAGCAGGCTGTCATTTTTCCAGTAAGTTTTCATAAACGCATCCACATCGCCATGGTTCCATGCTTCTATTTGTTTATCCATTGCATTGCGGATGGCCGTTTCATCTGCAGGTGTTTGGGCATGGCAGAAAACGCATATCGCCATAAGAAAACATGCCAGGATCATCTTGCTCATATAAGAGGTATTTAAAGTGTATGATTTTAAAGCATTGTTGTCCGGCTAAAATATTTTCGCCTGGACAATATTGATTTTAAACATTGAGGTTGTTTTGCATTTTTAAAACAAATTCATTATTAAAGCTGCGCCCAAAAGTAATGCTCACAGCAGCGCGGCCGCAGACCGGCATTGAATTATTTTAAAAGGAAAAATAAATTTATTTATTCCCAAACAACTGCAGCAATGATAATGCTTTCATTTCATTATCCGCCTTATCTAAAATCCTGTAAAAATGCTGAAGCTCTTTCACGGTTAAAACAATGCAGCAATTGGCAGAAGGCGTAGGAATAAAAATACCTTTTGTATCATCGGAAAGAAAGTTTTTCTCATTAACAGAAGTGTCGCTCAGCCGGAATTTTACCATATCATATAAAGCATGGAAATCATCATGGTTTAAGGTAAGCATGGTGGTACCAAAAGCAAGCTGCAGGTAGCCACAGTCAACACAACGAACAATATAGCCATGCTCAGAAAAGGCAAGCTTTTGAAAATCGCACATGATAGTTACAATTAAAGTGAGCGCATAAATTTTATTATTTGAACAGGAATTATACTCCTTGTTCATAACAACACCCAATGGAGCAGAATGTACCTATACAACAGTAACCAGTTCTTTTTTTACAGTTGCCGGCTTTACCGCTTTCTTCTTTTTACGCCTTCCCCGCCAGATAAGAAAACCGGTTACCGGCAAACTGGCGGCAATAAGGCTTGCAAAAAAAGCCATTATTTTACCGGCAATACCTAAAACAGCGCCGGTATGCACATCGTAATTCATGCGCATGATCTTGTCGGCCACGCTTGTATTGGCGTATAACCCATACGGATGCTTTACTGGAATCTCTTTTAAAGAATACTGGTCAAAATAATGGTAATCGGCCTGCCAGTAAGTGCCGCCATCCGGATTAGCAACCGCTTCAATGGCCGCAGTGTCGCTGTCAGGCACATGCACTTCTATCACTTTTGCATTTTTATAGGCTGCATTCATTTTCCGCCATATTTTATCCATTGCCGGGGCATCGGTATTTATGCCCGGCGACGCCGGTTTTTCAGAAACAGGCTCATAAAACGCTGTCATTTGTTTACCGCCGGATGTGGCCCAATAGAAAGATTTTGCAAACCACTGAAAACCCCACACCAGCCCGGTAACTGCTATGAAAATGGCAACCCAGCTCATATAAAAACCCAACACGTTATGCAGGTCGTAATTTTTACGCTTGAAACTGGTATTCCATTTTATGGAAAAACGTTGCTTTCGTGCAGCTTTATTCTTCGGCCACCATAAAACAAGGCCGCTTATGAGCATGATGAGAAAGATCAAAGTGGCTGTTGCAACAATAGGCTGACCAATGGCCGGCGGCAGCCACAAATAAAAATGCCCCATCACGATTACCCTGAAAAAATCGGCGTTTTCATTTTTCACTTTTAATACTTTGCCGGTATATGGGTTGATGTAAACAACATAGTAGTATTCAGGGTCGGCATTATAAAAAGCAACCTGTGCCGATTTATCTTTACCTGAATAAGAAACGCTATGCGGTATTTTTCCGGGAAGCGCTGCCACACCAATCTGGTGCAGCCTGCTGGGCGGCAGTACAGGCCGGTTGCTTTCTTTTACATGCAGATAAGGCTCTGTAACGGATTTTATTTCCTGCTCAAAAACCAGTATGCAGCCGGTTATGCCAAGAAATACGATAATGATGCCGGAAGCAAGCCCAAGCCATAAATGTATTTTGCCCGTTATTTTTTTAAACGTTAACGCCATGCTTATTTTTCCAGCCGCTTCCGGAATGCAGTTTGTAACAAAAATGTTCAGAAAATGGCCAAAGCTTAATATTAATCGGGAAAAACCTTTACGAAATAGGGAACTAACGCTGTACAAACAGGTTTTTATAACCGAATGGTAACATCCGGCCTGAAATCAGCGGCCCGTCAATATTAAACCTGCCCTGCCGGAAGGAAATATATCAATCAACTGTCTCGGCTATTTTTTCTGCAGGAAGATCAGCGTTGATCATAGATATGCTTCGTACAGCAAGGTTTGCAAAATTTTCAAAGGCATTGCGTGAAATTTCGTCATCGCTCATCATAACCGGCACGCCCTGATCGCCGCCTTCCCGGATGCTTTGCACTAATGGTATTTGCCCGAGAAAAGGAAGGTCATATTCTTCAGCCAGATTCTTGCCGCCCTCTTTTCCAAAAATGTAATATTTATTACCGGGCAGCTCTTCCGGCGTGAAGTAAGCCATGTTTTCAACCAGGCCAATTACAGGCACATCCAGTTGCGCCTGTGCAAACATCGCGATGCCCTTCTTGGCATCAGCCAGCGCCACGGTTTGCGGCGTGGTAACGATTACGGCGCCTGTTACGGGCACGGTTTGCATCAGGGTAAGATGAATATCGCCGGTGCCGGGCGGCATATCAATTACAAGATAATCCAGTTCGCCCCAGTCCACATCGGTTACAAATTGTTTAATGGCGCTGCTTGCCATAGGCCCGCGCCAGACAACAGCATTTTTTTCATCCACCAATAAACCAATGCTCATGAGCTTAATGCCGTAACGGTCAATGGGAACAATCATGCCTTTGCCGTTCACATTCCGCATCATAGGCCGCTCACCCCGCACGCCAAACATAATGGGAACGCTGGGGCCATAAATATCAGCATCCATCAGGCCAATCTTTGCATTGTGCTGACTTAATGCCAACGCAAGGTTTGCCGCCACTGTGCTTTTGCCCACACCGCCTTTTCCGCTCACTACCGCTATAATATTTTTTACACCAGGCAAAATAGTTTTAGGATCAATGCGGTTGCTCGTTGTATGCGAGGTGAAATTTACATTCACAATAAAACTTTCATCCAGTTGCTGAATGGCATTAATGCAATCTGTGCGCATCACTTCCTTTAAGGGGCATGCAGGTGTAGTGAGCACAATAGTAAAAGAAACCACATTATCTTTTACAGAAACATCCTTTACCATTCCAAGGGTAACAATATCTTTCCCCAGATCTGGTTCATTCACTTTACTTAATGCATGCAAAACATCATTTTCCGTCATGTGTATATAATAATTTTTTCAGTCGTACAAGTTTGTTTTTTCAATGGCCTCATGCCTGTCCCGAACTTGCTTCGGGAGAACCTCGCTATGTACCTGCCTCACCGGCAGGCAGGCATTCCCCTCCCGAAGCTGGTTCGGGACAGGTTGTGTGAGAAAAAATCATCATGCTCGGTTTCATTACTGCGATCATGACCGGCAGCTATAAATTTCAATAAATGCTATCCGGAAAAAATTTACTGCCCCTCTCATTTTTTTGTTAAAAACAATTGCAGGGCAGCAAAGTTAACCCTGTGTATGGTTTATTTGTTCAGCGATCACTTTATTTGCATAAAAATGATTGTTTAATTTTATTGCATGAACAAACTTGTACCATATCTTCTTTTTACAACATTTGTTTTTCTATCCCTGCGGGCACAGGCGCAAACACAGCAGGATTCTGTTGTTCAGTTTTATGGTGTGGTAATGAGCGCAGACAGTTTGCGCGGCCTGGATGCAACCAGCATAATTGTAGAAGGCACAGGCCGTGGCACCATCACCAACAGCCAGGGTGTATTTTCCATAGCCGCATTAAAGGGTAATAAAATCCGGTTCTCAAGCATTGGCTTCAAAGACAAAACCGTTACCATTCCCGATACGCTTAAAAGCAATCAATACTATGTGATACAGTTAATGGTGAACGATACAGCTTATTTGCCTGCCACTATTTTAAAGCCCAGGCCAACACGTGCACAGTTTGAAAGGGATTTTGTAAATACCGATGTGCCTGCCGACGCGCTGGAAATTGCCCGCCGCAATAACGATGAGGCAACCCGAAAGGCTTTGATGATGACCCTGCCGATTGACGGTGCAGAAGCCATGAACACACAGATACGCCAGCAGGCGCAACGCTATTATTATTCAGGCCAGTTGCCGCCGCAAAACATTTTTAACCCTGTTGCCTGGGCAGAATTTATAAAGGCATGGAAACGCGGGGATTTTAAGCGGAATAAATAATCAATCTATTATTCAACAAATAATCAATCGTTCATCCAGAGCAAATGATATGCAGCAGCCAGCTTATTAATGCTGCCGTATTGTTCGCTTCAAATTTAGCAGGCAGGCCTTACGATGGCTGTCAAAACTGTAAGCAGGCTGATAAATAAATGCTGCTGCTGTTTGCCTGTTAATAACGCCACCTGCCCTCTTCTTTCATGCACTTAAGCCATTGCATTTATATATACCAAAAGATGATCTGCATTAATCTGCATATAAGCCTGGGCCTGTTTTTAAAAAGCCTGCAAAGAAAGGCTGGTTTTGCCCGGGTACAAACCGTTAAAAAAAATATCCGGAAAAAATTTGCTTAAACGATTAAATACTTCTACTTTCGTTCTTCTTTGCTGTTTTATGAAACGTGCTTATACGGTTGCTTAAACGATTAATTTAATACTTATTGCTTTAAAATTGTATCGGTTTTTATTAGACACAAAATTTGCTTAAACGATTAAATCCCTCTTTCTATGCGTTGCTTAACCAAAATCAAAAAAGTTTTACAGGAGCTTTCATTCCTGCAGTTAATTAAAATACCCTTTAGCGGCATGAAGGTGCTGAAGAAAACTGCTTTATAAAATTGCTGCTCTTTTATGGCTGATTAATTAACCGGGCTGGTTAGCAAGTTTGTTTATATCCTCCTAAACAAGCCAGGTAATCTTTTGTTATCTCATTCTAAAATAAACGTATGCATTTCAATCTAACTGTTCATCGCTGCGTATTGTTACGTGGCTTACAATTTAAAAAAAAGGCCCTCAAATATGGGCTAACGCTTTTTGCTATATTCCTTTTATCACACACTGTTCTCTTTGCCCAGCAAACCATAACCGGAAAAGTTACAGATGAAAAATCCAATCCATTGTTTGGAGCTACTGTAAAAATCTCGGGCAGTAACACCGGAGTAACCACCAGCCAGGATGGTTCCTTCTCCATCACTGCATCGAAAGGCCAAACACTGGAAATTTCTTATATAGGCAAGGCTGATGAAAAGCTAACGATAGGCGATAACACGGTAATTAACGTCACACTCAAAGATCAAAGTTCATCTGACCTTGATGAAGTTATTGTAACCGGATACATGACGCAAAAGAAAGCTGACCTGACGGGCGCCGTTGCCGTTGTTTCTCCAAAAGAACTAAGCAAAGGCCACGGACAGACCAATGTACTGCAATCGCTGCAGGGTGTGGTACCGGGCCTGCACGTTACTACAGATGGCAACCCGGCCGGTAATGTGGGCATACAGGTAAGAGGGTTAACTTCATTGAGCGGCACCACCCCCTTAATTGTAATAGACGGTGTGCCAAGCTATGTTAACTTAAGAGACATTAACCCGGATAACATTGCCTCCATGCAAATACTGAAAGACGCTTATTCTGCCAGCATTTATGGTACGCAGGGCGGATCCGGCGTTATTCTTATACAAACCAAAAAAGGACAGGCTGGCAAGGCAAAAATTTCTTATAATGGTTCTGTAGGCTTTGCCGACTGGAATAATAAGCCAGACATGCTGAACACCATGCAATACGGCACGGCTTTGTGGCAGGCCGCTGTTAACGGCGGGCAAGACCCCAATGATGTTACACAGATATATGATTATGACTGGCATTACGATGATAACAATATACCCGTACTGGATAAGGTAACCCCCATACAATATCTGAATGCAGACTCAACTATGATAGCAGGTAATACTAACTGGTTAGATGCCATTTCACAAAGAGGCATTCAGCACAATCACCAGCTTACAATGTCTGGCGGCAATGACAAATCAACATCATTCTTATCAATCAATTATTTGCAGAACGAAGGAACGCAGCTTTATACAGGGTTTAAAAAGTTCACCGTTCGCGTTAATACAGATTATAAAGTAATCAATGATCATTTTACCATAGGTGAAAACCTCGAAGCCACACACATTGTTGATAACAATCAAAACGTAACCCACGATGCGCTGGTGGAGCCGCCTATTATTCCCGTGCATACAACCGATGGCGGCTGGGGCGGATCAGCCGTGTCTTTAGGCATGGATGATTACTGGAACCCGGTTAGGGAACTTACATTAAATAAAGATAATCCCAGCAAATACAATAAGATTTATGGAGATGTTCATGCAAATATTATGTTCCTGAAAAACTTCACCTTTCATTCCCAGTTAGGCCTTATTTATACCGAAGGGTACCATAGAACAATCACCTTTACTTTTGAAGAAGGCGGTGGTAAATTGAATAACATCAGCAGCGTTGACCAGTGGTTCTGGAGAGAGTCAACGCTTGATCTTGCCAATACACTCAATTACAAGCTTAACAAAGGCAAACACAGCCTCGACGTATTGGCAGGCATGGAAGCCAATAAATACTTTACAGAATCTGTAGATGCCAGCCGCCAAACCCTCGCATTTGAAAATTACAACTATGCTTATGTAAGCACAGCAACAGGCAATATGTCTATGAGTGGTGGCGGAGACCAGTATAACCTGCTTTCTTATTTCGGCAAGTTTAACTATTCGTACAATTCTAAATATTTGCTGTCAGGCTCTTTAAGATATGACGGCTCATCAAAGTTTGGCGTTAATAACAGGTTTGCCTTATTCCCCGCCGTATCTGCCGGATGGCGTTTGAGCCAGGAAGATTTTCTCGCTGATCATACATTTATTTCCGACTTAAAGCTCAGGGCAAGCTGGGGCAAAAACGGAAGCCTTGCCAATATTAGCTCTCTGGCAGCTCAGACATATTTTGCTTCCGATTATAATTATACTTCATACAGCATAAGCGGTGCAGAAACAGGCAGCCTGCCTTCCGGTTATTACAGGGTGCATACCGGCAATGATAACCTGAAATGGGAAGGCACTGCCCAAACCAATATTGGCCTTGATTTCGGTTTTCTTAAACAGAAAATTTCGGGCTCACTGGATTTTTACAGGAAATATACAAAGGGCATGTTGATTCAACCGCCTTACCTGGGAACATTTGGTGAAGGTGCTTATGAATACATTAACGCTGCCAATATGACTAATAAGGGCGCTGAGTTTTCTGTTGCCTATAATGGCAATGCCGGCAAAGATTTCAGTTACCAGCTAAGCGGCAATATTGCCTATAACGAGAATGTGGTAAACGGTCTTCCGGAAAGCGTTAAATATACCTGGGGCGGCACCACCCAAAAAGGCGATGGTATTGCAGGCCATCCATGGGGCGCTGTTTATGGCTTTATAGCCGATGGCATTTTCCAAAACCAGGACGAGGTGGATAATGCTGCAACCCAGTCTGGCAAAGGGGTTGGAAGAATACGCTATAAAGATATTTCAGGCGCCGATGGCAAACCGGATGGCTCGATTGATTATGATTATGACCGTACCTGGATAAGCAATGGTTCAGTTACACCAAAATTTGAATATGGCTTCTCCATCAATCTTACGTATAAAAGTTTTGACCTTTCCATGTTCTGGCAGGGCGTAGCCGGTATGAAAGTATATGACGGATGGAAAAGCTACAGTGATTTCTGGAATGTATGGGTACAAAACGGCTTTAACCATCCTACCCGCGTGCTGGACGCCTGGACGCCAACCAACACCAAATCAACTATCCCTGCACTGTCTTTAAATAATGTAAATGATGAGCTGAGAACTTCAACCTACTTTGTTGAACCGGGCGGGTATTTAAAGCTCAGGAATATTCAGTTAGGCTATAGCCTTCCAAAATCGTTTGCATCAAACTTAAGCATGGAGAAATTTTATGTGTATGTAATGGCGCAGAACCTTATTATGCTCAAGAGCAAAAAATTTACCGGGCCTGATCCGGAAAATCCTGATGGCAGTTCGTATGCAAATCCTTATGTAATACCGCAATATTTTAAAGCAGGCGTAGAAGTGTCATTTTAAATTACCATTTCACATCATTACTGAATTAAAAAATTACATCTGATCAATCATTCAAAAAAAAATCCAGATGAAAAAAATATCAAATTACATACTGCTGTTAATCCTCATTCTTTCAATAAGCAGTTGCAAAAAAATTTTAGATGTTACACCGCAGGGCGTGGTTACGGAAGACGATGTTAGCACTGCCGAGAACATAGACGGGCTGGTAATTGCCGCTTACGCATGGATTCCGCACGAAGGCATCCTTAACCAGAAATATGAGCCCTGGCTGGCCGATATTAAATCTGATGATTCTTATAAAGGCGGCGGCGGCATTGGCGACCAGATACCCTGGTATCAATGGGAAGTGTTTACATTAAATAACGCAAGCACCGGCAATAATGATGGCATCTGGTATGGCCAGTATGAAGGCGTATCAAGATGCAATACCGCTTTACGTGCTTTAAATGCCATTGATGCATCCACTTATCCATTAAAAGATGAAAGAATTGCCGAAATGAAATTCTTAAGAGGATACCTGTTTTTAGATTTGAAAAAATGGTTTAAGTGGGTTCCCTATTTTGATGAGAATGTAATGAATGATTCCATCGCAAAAATCCCTAATCATCCGGATACCGCACAGAATGATTTATATCTCTGGCAAAACATATATAACGATTTCGCTGCCGCCGCCAGCGTTTTGCCCGTAACACAAACTGACCTGGGGCGCCCCACAAAATATGCTGCCGAAGCAGAAATGCTGGAATGCTTAATGTGGATGGCATATCCGCAGGATGCCAATAACCAGTTAACCACTGTCAATACTTCCATATTATCGCAGGCGTTAACCCTTGCTGATGATATCATCAACAGCGGCAAGTATAGTTTGGCGACTGACTTTGCAGAGAACTTTTTATATGATTATGACAACCTTTCTCCCGAATCAATTTTTGAATGGCAATACACGCATGATGATGAAACGCCAAACGGCAATCTGAATGGAGGCACTCCGTTAAATGCACCCTGGTGGCCACCCTATTTTAGCTGCTGCGATTTTCATAAGGCATCTTACAATATGGTGAATGCATTTAAAGTAGATGCGGATGGCTTACCCGTATTTGATGATTTCAACAACGAAGAGATCACCAATAAGCAATCTTATTTTGCCAATAACAGCTGGGATCCGCGCATCGGGCATACCGTGGCCATTCCGGGCCTGCCATGGAAATACCAGCAGGATGTGGTATTTGACAGCAGCGGCTCAAGAGACCCTACAAACTATGGCTACTTTAATTCTCTTAAAGAAAATGTGGAATCAGATTGCCCGGGCCTTGTAAACCTTTTCTGGATGTGGAATTCCAAGAATGAAATTACGGTTCGGTACGACAGGGTTTTATTGCAGAAAGCCGAAATACTCATCAGGCTTGGAAGGGAAGCAGAAGCCCTGCCTGTTATAAACAACATACGCCAGCGCGCTGCCAACAGCACCGGACGTTTGGTATTTGCAGATGGCACACCCACATTGCCTTATAAAATAAGCTTATACCAGGATGGCGTTAACTGCACATGGACAAATGATTTTGCCTGGAAAGCTTTAATGTGGGAAGACCGCCTGGAGTTTGCCATGGAAGGTGTGCGCTGGTACGACCTTGTGCGCTGGGGCATTGCCGAAACTACATTAAATGCCTACTTCGCAAAAGAATATCCCCGCAACAGGTCGTGGATGGCAGACGGCAAGTTCACCGCAGGCCGCGATGAATTTATGCCTATACCACAGCCGCAAATGAATTATTCTTACGGGGTATATACACAAAATGTAGGCTACTGATGCAATCATGTTTTTGTCTATTAAGAATATGGGTATGAATGCCTGCACAGGCAGGCATCAACCCATAATTTAAAAAGATTGGTGAAGATGTTATTGAACCATAATAGTAATATAGCAACATAAATGGCATATAGCTTTTTATAACAAAACAACTATTATGCTATGTATCATACTATGTGCCTATGTGGTTCAAATTATACGCTGCAAGGTGTAAAAAAGTGATTTTGTGTTGTTCTGTTTTAGGGCCCCTCTCCTTTGGAGAACTTGTCCCGACCATTCGGGAGGGGTTGGGGGTGAGGTCTGACAAAGAAATATTATTCACTAACTTATCCCTTGCGCATTATAATATTTAAAAAATAAAGACAAGCTGAATTTCAATTGGAACATTCAAAACACACGTTACATAATGAAGTAAAGTTGTAATAGAAAATTCATACATGCATTACTGTTTTAAACATAAAAAAAATTTCCTTCTTTGCGCTTTGGCTTTATTCATGTTTAAAAAATCTGAAGCCCAAGCCGTTTCAGAAAATATAAAATGGATAAGGCCTGTAAATGAAAAAAGCCCGGCTGTGTGGGGCATTCATAACGGAATTGTTTTCGGGCTCTGGCCTTTCGATATTGAATCTGCAGAAGAAAAAAAAGAAGGCGGCCCGCGTGGGTTGATACGTGTAGGTTATGAATATAAAGGGCATATTGATAAGATAAATTTTATTGCCGTTGAACCTGTGGTGAATGGGAAAATGGAGTTTAGCGAAATCTCTCCGTCACGGGTTGATGGAAAATGGGGAAAAATGATGTGGGCAGGCGACATAGAAAATCCCGGCAGGTATTATCCTGCTGCCATAAGCCGTGGCGTAATCACGCATCCTGATCTTCAACACCCCGATGTGGAAGAGCTCGCCGTGTATGTTTTTATGGAGCAGTTTTTAAATGGCGCTCATCCATATCTTAAAATAAGTATTCGCAGTGACCGCCCGGAAGAATTGTGTTTTGAAATATTCAATGAGGAAAACAGTGCAGCCATGCAGCGATGTGCATTAACGGCAACGATGGGCAATTATTCAAGGCTGCGGTTATTATATTTAAAAGATAAAATAATCAGGGCCGGAGAATTATACAAGGGGTTTGACGGAATTGATTTTATAGAAAAAGAAGCGTATCCTGCCAATGAATTGCTGAGAGATAAAAATGATGATTATATTGTTCCCGCTGAAACAGATGAAAGTTTTGCTTCGCTTGCATCATGGCCGCATCAGGAAGCCTATTATGCAAGATGGAACTGGCGGTATCGCCCTTTTTTTAAGCTTACTCAATATTGGAGAAAACAAAAAAATCAGGCTGATGCTTCGCTGCAGGTGCGGGTAAACGGAAGGGTAAAATACTGGAGCGGTGGAAGCGCCAATAAAAATGATTACATACATATTCCCGGTGGCGTGGCATTTGAAAATTTTGAAATGAGAGAAAAATATTACTCAGGGCAAAAGTTTTATTTTGGATTAAGCAGAAAGGCGCCTTCGGAAATAGTGCCGCAGGCTGCTGTTCTGAAATAAGCCATAAAAATTTCAGGCATTCGATTACTGATTGTTGAACCTGGCGCCTAAAATAATAATTAAGATCATTGTTATCAGGTTCACTTGGGCTTTAGCCCAAACCATTGAGATGTAAACAAAACAATTTCATAGTTAATTAAATTTATAATCGTGGGCAAATTCCATGTACTAACAAACCAAAAATCAAACACATGAAAAAAAGATTATTATTTGTTTTAGCAAGTTGTATATCTGTTGGCGCATTCGCCCAGTCGTTCAACGGCATTAATTCAGACATGAGTAATATCTTCATGCTCTCTGATGCCAAAACACGCTCCATCAGCCCGGAAAATTTCAACGGTGAAAAAGGCAAAGGCGGCATGGCAACCACAGGCACCGGCCAAAATGCATCGAGAGATTTGGGGAAAGGCTGGAAAGTAAGCCCCAGTGTTGTTATTAAAGCGCATACCACATTTACGGTGGCCGATATTACAGGCCCCGGCGCCATCCAGCATATCTGGATGACGCCAACCGGCGTATGGCGTTATTCCATATTGCGCTTCTATTGGGATGACGAAACAACACCATCTGTTGAAGTGCCTGTGGGCGATTTCTTCTGCCAGGGCTGGGGCAAATTTGCGCAGCTTAGTTCACTGGCTGTTTGCGCCAATCCCGGCAGCGGCTTTAACTGTTACTGGCCCATGCCCTTCAGAAAGAAATGCAGGATAACCATGGAAAACATTAATGATGAAGATATGGTTTTATATTACCAGGTTGATTATACTTTAACAGATGTGCCAAAAGATGCTGCTTATTTTCATGCACAGTTCCGCCGTACCAATCCTTTACCATACAAACAGGATTATGTATTGGTAGATAACATAAAAGGCAAAGGCCAGTATGTGGGCACTTATATGGCTTATGGCGTGCACAACAATGGCTGGTGGGGTGAAGGCGAAATTAAATTCTTTATGGATGGCGATACAGATTACCCAACCATTAACGGCACAGGCACGGAAGATTATTTCTGCGGCGCTTACGATTTTGACACACGCAAACCCAATGCTGCCGGTGTGGAAGAAGTGAACTATACAGAATTTTCAAATCCATATACCGGCCTGCACCAGGTAATAAAAGGCGATGGCCATTACCAGATAGCGCAACGGTTTGGCTTATACCGCTGGCATATAAAAGATCCCATCCGTTTTGATAAAGATTTAAAAGTAACCATACAGGCGCTGGGCTGGCGCGATGGCGGCCGCTATCTTCCGTTGCAGGATGATATTGCCACAACGGTTTTCTGGTATCAAACAGAGCCGCATAACCCGTTTCCGCCATTGCCTGATAAAGATCATTTAGAGGTAAATTAAATATAATCATAAAAAATAATAACATTGCTTCAGTAATATTGTAAAATACAATAGCGCTCATCTGAAAATGCGGGCATAGTGAAAAGATGGTGGGCTCATAAAGCTATACGTTAGTTGTGCAGAAATATTATAACATTCAGCGTTTCCCTTTTGTGGCAGCATGGGATAAAGCAGGCAGGCTGAAAAAAAATACGCAGCCATGCAAACCTGAAGATATAACCAGCCGGTTATAAAATGTTTTTGGCTTTTAAATTATAAGATCAGACCTAATACTCATACGGTGGAAAAAAAAGTAGCACTGAAAGATGTAGCACAGCATATAGGCGTATCAGTCGCACTTGTCTCCTATGTGCTGAATGGTAAAGAAAAAGAAGCAAGAGTGGGTGCAGACATGGCAAAGAGGATACGAAAAGCTGCTGTGGAACTGAATTACCAGCCAAACCTTATTGCCAAAAGCCTTAAAATGGGCAAAACAAAAACAATAGGATTGATTGTGGCTGATATTTCTAACCCTTTTTTTTCAACTATAGCAAGAATCGTAGAAGACGAGGCAAAGAAGCATGGGTATGTGGTGATATTTGGCAGCAGCGATGAAAGCGCCGAAAAGCAATTGGATTTAATTGATGTGTTTTCAACAAGGCTGGTGGATGCTTTTATTATTGCGCCTGCAGCCGGTACGGAAGAACAAATTGAAACCATTGTGAAAAGAGGCATTCCCGTTGTTTTGATGGACCGGTTTTTTCCCGGCTTAAAAGTTGATTGCGTTCATATCAACAACTTTAATGCTGCCGGCAAGGCAGTAAAGCAATTAATAAAAAACGGGCGAAGAAAAATTGGCATGGTGGCTTACGACGCCATTCAATCGCACATGCAGGACAGAAAACAGGGATATAAAGCAGCCTTAAAAGAAAATAAAATACGCTTTAAGAAAGAATGGCTTGTTGAGGCCAGTTATCAGCATATTGAAAAAGATGTGGCGGCAAAATTAAAAGCATTGCTTAAGCCTTTGCAGGTTGATGCCTTGTTTTTTGCCACCAACTCGCTGGCTGTTGCGGGTTTAAAAGAAATAAATAAGCTGGGCATTAAAGTGCCTGACGAACTGGCTATTATTTCTTTTGATGAAAGCGATGCATTCGATTTTTTCTATTCGCCGGTTACTTATGTAAGCCAGTCGCTTGCTGATATTGGCAAAGAAGCGGTAAAACTCATTTTAAGCAGGCTGCACAATAAAAGCAGAAAGAATGCTGATATTATTGTGGAAGCCAGCCTGATTGTTCGCGAAAGTTGCGGCAGCAGATAAGAATTTTTTTTATAATCAGCTTAAACGATTAAAATATGCATATCAGGAAACGATTGTCAGAATCTTCATCAAATCATTATATGAAAATATTTTTTAAAACCTTAATCATCGGCCAGTTTATTATGTTCGCATCTTCATGTAATAATCCAACCGGTAAAACGCAAACTTCACAGGTAAACGATTCATTAAATTATGCTGAAGGAACCTTTGGTTACGATCTAAATTTCCTGCAGCAGCATGATAGCGTTATTGTGCTCAAATCAGATGATGCGCAAATAATTGTATCTCCAAAATACCAGGGCAAAGTTTTTACCTCAACAGCAAACGGTGATAACGGCTTTAGTTTTGGCTGGGTAAATTATAAAGCATTTAGCGGCCCCGAAGATGCACACATGAATGCTTATGGCGGCGAGAACCGTTTATGGCTTGGCCCTGAAGGCGGCCGCTTTTCTTTATTCTTTAAACCGGGCGATTCAATGGTATTTGATCATTGGAAAACACCGGCTGCATTTGATACGGAAGCATGGAAGGTAACCGGGCAAACAAACAATACCGTAACCATGCAGAAAGATATGCAGCTCACTAATTATCATAATACATCATTGCAGTTATCTGTTACAAGGGCCGTTGCTATTTTAAGCAATGATGAAATCCAGGCCAATACCGGGCTAACATCAGATGCGGGTGTGAAAGCAGTGGCTTATCAAACAACCAACACATTAACCAACACAGGCAAAGATGCCTGGACGGAAGCAACAGGCATGCCTTGTATATGGATCCTGGATATGATGAAGAATACACCGTCAACAGTAATTGTTGTGCCTTATAAAAATGCAAAAGGTGTGAAGTTTGACGATGTGGCCACAACAAATTATTTCGGTGAAATTCCTGCCGACAGGTTGAAGCATGATGATGATAATCTTTTCTTTAAAGCCGATGGCAAAAGCCGTGGCAAGCTGGGCATTAAACCAAAATATGCAAAGCCTGCTCTCGGCAGCTACGATGCACAAAATAAAGTATTAACCATTGCGGTATTTGAACCGGATGCATCAGCAAAATATTTAAACCAGGAATGGAATACAATAAAGCCGCCATTTTCCGGCGATGCAGTAAATGCCTATAATGATGGGCCTTTGGCCGATGGTTCGCAAATGGGGCCTTTCTATGAAATTGAAAGCGTATCGCCTGCTGCGTTTTTAAAACCAAATGAATCAATCGTGCATAAACAGTCAGTGTATCATTTCACAGGCGATGAAAAAGCATTGGATGCCATCAGCCGGAAAATATTAGGCGTGTCTTTAAACGAAGTAGAAACAGCATTTAAATAAGTGAATGGCGGGTGAACAACTGTCAGTTAATATCGTTTAGTCAGAATTTAATTATTAATATTCAATGCCGTTTAGTTAAGGACTTTTTGTAAAATCCCTCTCCTTTGGAGAGGGATTTAGGGTGAGGTCAAACAACGTTAACTAAACGACATTGATTCACTACTCACAAACAAGATTATGAATAAAACAGATTATCCAAAGATTGGCATTCGCCCGATTATTGACGGGCGATTAGGCGGTGTTCGTGAATCACTGGAAGAAACCACCATGAAGATGGCGCAGAACGTTGCAGCATTTTACTCAAGTGAATTACATTATCCTGATGGTTCGCCGGTGCAATGCATAATTGCAGATACCTGCATTGGCGGTGTATATGAAGCGGCGCAATGCGCTAAAAAATTTGAAACCAATAATGTTGGTGTGTCATTGTCTGTTACGCCCTGCTGGTGTTATGGCAGTGAAACGATGGACATGAATCCTTATTTGCCAAAAGCCATCTGGGGCTTTAATGGAACGGAAAGGCCCGGCGCTGTTTATCTTGCCGCAACGCTGGCAGCGCATAACCAGTTTGGTTTGCCGTCGTTTGGTATTTATGGAAGGGATGTGCAGGATTTGGGTGATGAAGCCATTCCCGATGATGTAAAAGAACGCTTGTTAAATTTCGCGCAGGCCGGTTTAGCAGTGGCTATCATGCGGGGCAAATCTTATCTCGCTATTGGTTCTGTTTCCATGGGTATTGCAGGTTCAATTGTAGTGCCTGATTTCTTCCGCGAATATCTTGGCATGCGCAATGAATATGTGGATGCATCGGAGGTATTGCGCCGCATCGAAAAGAAAATTTATGATGAAGCTGAGTTTGAAAAAGCATTAACATGGGCAAAAAAGAATTGTAAAGAAGGCGATGATCTGGCAAATGAAGAAGGCAAACAATCATCAAGGGAGCAAAAAGATAAAGACTGGGAATTTGTAGTAAAGATGACGCTGATTATACGCGACCTGATGCAGGGCAACCCGCATTTAAAAGATAAGGGTTTTGGTGAAGAAGCATTCGGCCATAATGCAATCGTATCGGGCTTCCAGGGACAGCGCCAATGGACAGATTTTTTACCGAACGGTGATTTTTCCGAGGCGATATTAAACTCTTCATTCGACTGGAATGGCATTCGTGCGCCCTACACTGTTGCAACAGAAAATGATTGTTTTAATGGCGTAAGCATGCTGTTTGGATACCTGCTTACCAATACCGCGCAGATATTTGCTGATGTAAGAACATACTGGAGCCCGGAGGCTGTTGAACGCGTAACGGGGTGGAGGCCGGAAGCTTCAGCAGCCAATGGCTTCATTCATCTTATTAATTCCGGCTCTGCCACGTTGGATGGAACAGGGCAGCAGCAAAAAGATGGCAAGCCAGCCATGAAACCTTTCTGGGAAATTAATGATGAAGATGAGGATGCATGTTTAAAAGCAACCACATGGTATGCGGGCGATAAAGGTTATTTCAGGGGCGGCGGCTACTCCTCTAAATTTGTTACAAGAGGCGGTATGCCGGTAACCATGTGCCGCATTAACCTGGTAAGAGGCCTCGGCCCCGTATTACAGATTGCGGAAGGTGAAACGATTGACCTTCCCCGGCATGTACATGATACGCTGGATAAAAGAACCAATATTACCTGGCCAACAACATGGTTTGTGCCGCGCATAACAGGCAAAGGCGCTTTCACTGATGTATATAATGTTATGCTGCATTGGGGCTCTAATCATGGCGCCATCAGCTATGGCCATATCGGTGATAAATTAATAACATTGGCTTCTATGTTGCGTATTCCGGTTTGTATGCATAATATTGACGAAGAAAGAATTTTCAGGCCTTCTGCATGGAATGCATTCGGATCGGATGGCGAAGGCGCAGATTACCGTGCCTGTGAAAATTACGGTGCGTTGTATCGGTAGCCTCCCCAAATCCCTCCTAAGGAGGGCTTATAAGAGGCTTTAGTTTTATAAACAATTTTAAATTATTAACGATTAAAAAGTCCTCCCGATAAATCGGGAGGATTTAGGAGAGGCCGCCAAATGAATAACAAAAAACCATCACTGTTTGTAAAAGACGGCGTTAATTATCTTGGCCCGTTTGCTGCCATCAGCGCCTTATTTTTTTTATGGGGAATAGCGCATGGCATGCTTGACACGCTGGATAAAAACTTTCAGATGATGCTGCATTTGCAAAAATGGGAATCCAGTTTCATCCAGTTTTCTTTATATGGCGCTTATTTCGGAATGGCTATACCTGCCGGGATGTTTATTAAAAAGTATGGGTATAAAAAAGGCATTATTTTCGGCCTTTCCCTTTTTGCAGCCGGCGCATTAATTGCCGCAGGTACTGCAACTTTTCAATCATTTATTTTATTCCTGATTTGTTTGCTCATTATCGGCGCAGGCTTAGCCACATTGGAAACAGCGGCTAATCCATACACCACAAAACTGGGCCCGCCTGACACAGCAGAACGGCGCATCAATTTTGCGCAATCCTTCAATGGATTATCATGGGTTATCGGGCCATTGATTGCCTTATATATTTACGGTAACCAAAACCACGAAGAAGGCAAAAAAATGATGTCTATTATTTTACCTTTTGCCATCATCGGGCTGGTTGTTTTAGCAATTGCTTTCATTTTTATGCGCATAAAATTACCTGAAATAACAGAAGCAGATGAAAATGCGGCGCATGGTATAACGCAAATTTCAGAATCCGGTGTTGTTGCCAGTGTTGATGAACCTGAATATATATCGCCAAAACCTTTGTGGAAGAACAAACATTTTACGATGGGTTTTGCAGCGCAGGCTTGTTATGTGGCGGCACAAACCGGCGTATTTAGTTACCTGATAAATTTTATTACAGATCATGGTATGCACCCGCGGTTTGATGTGGAGTATGCACCCTATTTTTTATCACTTGGGTTTTCATTATTTATGATAGGCCGTTTTTCAGGCAGCGCTTTGATGAAGAATTTTAAACCTTCAAAGATGCTTGCTTTTTATTCACTTATTGTTTGTATTCTTTTGCCCATAGTGTCTCTGGAACTTGGCTGGCCTTCGCTGATAGCGCTTTTCAGCGTTTTCTTCTTTATGTCTATTATGTTCCCTACGATTTTTGCGCTTGCCATTAAATCGCTTGGGCATAACACGAAGGAAGCTTCATCTTACCTGGTGATGGCAGTTGCAGGTGGCGCTGTGTTTCCTCCAATTATGGGCGCAGTAGCGGATAAATATGGCATGGCAACAGGTTTTCTTGTACCGATACCATTATTTCTGTTCATATTATACTATGCACTGAAAGGGCATAAGGTGTTGGCATAATAGGATTAAATCAGAATATAACTTTGAAATTATGACCTGTAAATTATTAGGGTAACTAAAAATTCACGGGGCCGTCATTTCGACGATAGGAGAAATCTCTCGTATTATCGCAACTTCAAATTCATGAGATGTCTCCCTGCCCGTCCGGTCAGGCGGGGTTACCTCGACATGACGTGCCACGTGCCATCATTTAATAATTAACCCCTGCCGGTGTTATACTATACAAGGTGTAAAAAAGTGATTTTGTGTTGTTGGGTTTTAGCTCCCCTCTCCTTTGGAGCACTTGTCCCGACCATTCGGGAGGGGTTGGGGGTGAGGTCTAACAAAGAAATATTATTCACTAATTTATCCCTTGCGTACTATAATAGCATAAAACATAAATAATATTCACCATAATGAGATCAATCTTTTTATGCATGCTGATATTATGCATGGCAACTTGTTTGCATGCACAAAAAATAATTACTGTTGTTGATGAGTTAGAGCAATTGTATAACATCAGCGATATGCCGGCATATCGCTCAAACACTTATTCAGCGCAGGTTTCAACGTATGATACCACCGGCGGCAACAACGATGGTTTCGGCGGCCGGTATTCATTCATCAGAAGAAATGCTGACAGCAGCCTTGTTATTTTTGATATAAAGGGAACCGGTGTTGTCAATCGTATCTGGACACCTACACCCACTACAGATACGCTTGATTTTTATATGGATGATGCAAAGCAGCCAACGTTGTCTGTTAATTATATGGATCTTTTTTCAGGCAAGGTTTATCCTTTTGTGCAGCCGCTTTGCGGTAACCAGGTTGGCGGCTATTATTGTTACTTTCCCATACTTTTTCAGCAGCGCTGCGTAATTGTAAACAGGGGAAAGAAGATGATGTTTCACCAGATCGGTTACAGGCTATATAAAAAAGGAACCACTGTTCAATCTTTTACAACCAACATTAGCGATGATGTAAAAAATGCATTGAATTCAATTAACAGTTTATGGAACAGCAATGAAGTAAATAAAGCAAAAACGATTGCTGCCCACAATGCCGGTGCAAAAATTATTGATACATCTTTTTCCATCAAACCCGGCGATACAAAACAAGCATTCATATTAAATACAGGTGGCAGGATTACAGGTATTGAAATCAGTCCTTCCGGCAGTTTTGCATCGCTGTATAAAAACATCATCATGCGTGTTTTTTGGGATGATGAAAAACTGCCGGCCATTGATTGCCCTGTTGCAGATTTTTTTGGCTTTGCTTTTGGCAAGCCTTCCATGCAAAGCTTGCTGGCCGGTTCAGAAAATAATATTTGTTACAGCTTTATTCCAATGCCTTTTGATAAAAATGCGCGTATAGAATTCCGTTATTTAAATGCAAAAGACAGTGTATTATCAAAGGTTGACCTGCATGCAAAAATTTACTACACGCTTCAGCCACGCAACGCAGATGAGGAAGGGAAATTCTATGCATATCGAAACAGTGAAAAAACAAAAGACGGACAGCCGCATATTTTTTTAGATATACAAGGCAAAGGGCATTATATAGGTTCTGTATTGCAGGCGCAGGGCCTGCATACAGGTATGACGCTTTTTTTTGAGGGTGATGATTCAACCATTATTGATAACGAAATGCGTTTTCACGGCACAGGTTCCGAAGATTATTTTAATGGCGGCTGGTATGCTTTATTAAACCGTTGGGATTCAAAAATGAGTTTGCCTTTGCACGGCGCTTTGGATTATTCGCTGGCATTTGCAAGAACAGGCGGCTACAGGTTTTATCTCACAGATAAAATGTCGTTCGAAAAAAATATTTATCAAAGCATGGAACATGGTGGCGAACATAATGCAGTGCCTGGTTTATATACTTCCGTAAGTTATTTCTATTGCGACAGGCCGCCGCAGTTATCATCATCCAATACAAATGAAAATACAAAGGTTTATATACCTGATACCATCAATGTCTATCCACAGTTCTCCGGTGTTGAAATAGGTTCAGGTATGAATATTAAAACAGTGTGGGATAACAACGATATAGGGCAAAGTTTTGATATAACAGCCCCTGATAATGGCATGCTGAAAGTAAACCTGGGCGATATACCCGCCGGCGATTATAAACTTTTTATTGCTTATGCAAAGCAACCCGGCGGCTGCGATTTTTCCATCTGGCAGCGGCAAACGCAAATATCAGGCTGGCAATCATCATCAGCTCCTGATAAACAAAAAGTAAAAGACTTGTTTGCAGGCAACATTCATATAACAGAATTGAACAACGCCGCTACCATCCAGTTTAAAACAACGGATAAGGCGAATAAATTTCTATGGATTAAAATGATGCTGATAAAAGATGAAATTAAAAACGGGTAAATAATATATAAAGCAGATTCCCCCGCCGCGGTGGAGGGGAAAGACGTACAAGAGTGAGATTATCTCTTATATGTTTTCGAAGCGAGTTTAAAATTCACGCTTTTGCACGCCATGCTCAACTTGATTGAGCATCTGCAATAAAAATAAAAACAGTTTTATCAATAATATAAAAGGCTATTGCTAAGCCATGAATTTTTACGTATGAAACCGAGCATGATAATTTTTCTCACACAACCTGTCCCGAACCAGCTTCGGGAGGGAATGTGCATAGCGAGGTTCCCTGCCCGACTGGCCGGTCAGGCGGGCATGAGACAACAGAAAAACAAATATGCACGAATGAAAAAATATTTTCTTCTTGCAGGTTTCCTCATCAACACAATGCTTGCGTTTTCGCAGCCTGTTGATTCATCGCATCATGTTCCCGAAAATAAAAAACTGCCTGTATCGTGGAAAACATCTTTATACAGCAATCAGAAAAAAGTTTTTAAGGGTGATGAATTGCTTACCATTGGCATGCCCTGCGGTGGTATTGCTGCAGGCCAGTTATATGTAAGAGGCGATGGAACATTGGCCAACTGGTGGATTTACAATAATGCTTACAATACCGGTTATGGTATTGATTCACTTACGCATTTTAATACTGCGCTTGGCCCGTGGACGGTTTGTTATAAAACGTTCGAACCCAAAAGTTATATTGACCAGGGTTTCAATATAAAAATTAAACAGGATGGTAAAACAACAAGCGCTAATTTAAATAAAAAAGATTTTGATGATATATCATTTGTTGGCGAATATCCAATAGCAGCCATCAGCTATAATTCAAAAACAAAAAAACTGCCGGTTACTGTTTCATCAGAAGTGTATTCACCCTTCATTCCAATGAATGCAAGGGAATCGGCAACGCCGGGAACAATTTTAAAATACACGGTGAAGAATACATCTTCAAAGCCAGTGCAGGTAAGCCTTGCAGGCTGGCTGCAAAATTTTGTTTGTTTGGATATCGTTGATGAAATAAAAGCAAACAGGCAAAACAATATCATTAAAAACAACGGGCTTACTTCTGTTGTGATGAGCCTTACGCCGCAAACAGGAAACGTTGCAGAAAAGCAACCAGCAATTAAAGTTTTTGATGATTTTGAAAATGGATATAACAAATGGAAAGTTACCGGCGATGCATTTGGCAACACACCGGCAACAGGAAGTTTTGGCGGTGATCAAAGCAGGCTTACAGGCTTTACAGGAAAAGGTGTCGTGAATTCTTTTTTGAATGGTGATACTACAACAGGCAAAATGATTTCAGATGATTTTGTTATCAAGGATAATTATATCATTTTTAAAATAGGCGGTGGCAGGCATGCCACAACAACCTGCTTTAATCTTATAGTTGACAATAATATTGTTCGAACCATGACAGGTTCCAATGCAGAAACACTTGAAGAAAAATATTGGGATGTTAAAGATCTGAAAGGCAGGCAGGCGCATTTTGAAATTGTTGATGAAGAAAAAGGCGGATGGGGGCATATTAATCTCGATGATATTGGCTTTAGCGATATGCCGGTTACAAAAGAAAAATATTACCCGTTGAACCATCCCTATTTTGGTAATGCAGCTTTAAGTGTTTTATCAAACAATGCTTTTGCAGATGCAGATTATAAAGGCGCTGATGATAATAACGATACAGATTCAGCATCAATATCAGCCATTAATAAATTAACAGGCAGTGTTGGCGAATCATTCAGTTTGAAACCAGGCGAAACAAAAGAAATTACATTCCTGCTAACCTGGTATTTTCCTAATCGGCAATCTTATTATTATGGAAGTGATGTAACAGATGTTATCGGCAATGATTGGAATACTGCATTGCCAACAGATGGCGCAACGATCATTGGTAATATGTATGCTAATTGGTTCAACAGTGCTGAAGATGTGGCTTTATATCTTCAGAAAAATTATGATCGTCTTTCAAAAGCAACGCATCTTTTTCATGATACTTATTATAACAATACCACCATACCGTACTGGTTAAATCAGCGTTTGTTAATGCCGCTGTCAACGCTTGCAACAGAAACCTGCCAGTGGTGGGCGAATGATAAGTTTTGGGCATGGGAAGGCGTAGGTTCCTGTGTGGGCACCTGCACGCACGTGTGGAATTATGAACAGGCACTGGCGCATTTCTTTCCAGAGCTTGAAAGAAATATAAGAGAGCGCACAGATTTTGAAACTTCATTTCAAAAAGATGGCAGCATACTGGCGCGCAATGGCTGGGGCGGTGTTTTAATTGATGGCCATGCAGGTGCAATTCTTAAAGCCTACCGTGAATACCTGAATTCAAAAGATGATATTTTTTTAAACCGTAATTGGGACAGGATAAAGCACGCCACAGAATTCATCATTAATGAAGACAGCAACGAAGACGGATTGATAGAAAAAGTGCAGGCTAACACTTACGACATTGCTTTTTATGGCGCTAATACGTATGTAGGTTCGCTATATCTTGCTGCACTGAAAGCAGCGTCTGCAATGGCTGCTGTTATGAATGATACTGCGTTTGCACAACGCTGTTTAAAGATCGCAAAGGCAGGGGAAGATAACACTGTAAAAAAATTATGGAACGGCGAATACTTTATCCAGGATGTTAATTTAAAAGAGCATCCCGAATTTCAATATGCGGATGGTTGTTTAAGCGACCAGCTTTTCGGGCAAACATGGAACCATTTGAACAATCTTGGTTATATCTATCCGAAAGAAAAAGTGAAACAAACATTGGAGTCAATATGGAAATACAATTGGGCGCCTGATGTGGCAGCGCAAAATAAAATTCATCTGCCTGAAAGAACATACGCCAGTTTTGGTGAACCGGGTTTGTTTGTTTGCACATGGCCTAAAAGTGAACACATGGGAGAAAAAGGAGTGCGTTACCGCGATGAAGTATGGACGGGCATTGAATACCAGGTTGCCACCAATATGATCTATGATGATATGATTGATGAAGGCCTTTCAATTGTAAAAGCTGTGGATGAAAGGTACAGCCCGCAGAAACATAATCCATGGAATGAAATTGAATGCGGCGATCATTATGCCAGGGCAATGGCTTCATGGGGTGTAATGCTGGCGCTGGAAGATTATTATTATAACGGGCCGGAAGGCATCATCCGTTTTAATCCTAAAATCCGGTCGTCACATTTTGAAGGTTTTTTTACAGCGGCAGAAGCATGGGGAAATCTTAAACAGGATCAGCAAAATAATCAACAGAAAAATTCTATTGTTATAAAGTATGGTAAACTGTCATTGCGGCAAATGCAATTGTTTTGTGATAAAAAACCTGCTGATGTAAAGCTGCTCATTAATAACAAGGCAATAAAAAATAATTATGTGTTTAATAACAACAGCCTTTCCATAATGTTTGATGAAGCTTCGCTGAATGTGAATGATGCGGTTGACGTAATAATTTCTTATTGATGAAAATTTATTCGTTATAAAATATTTTCAAATGAATAAAGCTTATGCTATTGGTATAGATTATGGTACAGATTCTGTGCGCACAATTATTGTTGATACATATAACGGTGCTGAAGTTGCTGCATCAACATTTGAATATCCGCGATGGAAAAAACAATTGTATTGCAATGCGGAGATCAATGAGTTTCGCCAGCATCCGCTGGATTATATTGAAGGCCTGCTACATACCATACAGGAATGTTTGCAGAAAGCTGGAGATGATGTGCGTAACAATATCAAAGCTATCTCAATTGATACAACAGGTTCTTCCCCTGTTGCTGTTGATGAAACGGGCACACCGTTAGCACTGCATAAAAAGTTTGCAAATGATCCTGATGCTATGTTTGTTTTATGGAAAGACCATTCATCGGCGCAGGAGGCGGAAGAGATTAATCAGCATGCAAAAAACTTCGATATAAATTACCTGAAATATGTGGGCGGTGTTTATTCATCTGAATGGTATTGGAGCAAACTGTTGCATATTTTACGTGTGAATAAAAAAGTAAAAGATGCCTGTTATAGCTGGGTGGAGCATGCTGACTGGATGCCATTCTTATTAACCGGCGGCAAACATATCAGTGAAATGAAACGGGGTGTTTGTACAGCAGGGCATAAAGGTTTATGGGCAGAAGAATGGAATGGCTTTCCACCTGAAGCATTCTTTACTTCATTAGACCCCGTATTGGCTGGTTATGTTTCCAAACTGCCATCAACAACTTACACCGCAGATAAACCGGCAGGCAACTTATCGCAGGAATGGGCTTCTGCATTAGGTTTATCTGCCAATGTAATTGTCGGTATCGGCGCAATGGATGCGCATGTAGGCGCTGTGGGCGGGCAGATAGAACCTTACTATTTAAGCAAGGTAATGGGCACATCCACCTGCGATATGCTGGTGGCGCCTGTTAAAGATACGCAGGGCAAATTTGTACAGGGCATTTGCGGTTTGGTGAATGGTTCTGTTATTCCCGGCATGATTGGCATGGAAGCAGGCCAGTCTGCATTTGGCGACGTGTATGCCTGGTTCAAAAATTTACTATCATGGCCTTTACAACATTTGGCAGAAGATGTGCTGGATGAAAAAACAATAAAAACAATTACAGATAAAATCATACCTGCATTGAGCAAACAGGCGTCTGTGATGCCTTTGCATGAAAAAGATGAATTAAGCCTTGACTGGTTCAATGGCCGCCGAACGCCGGATGCAAATGCGCTGTTAACAGGCACAGTTACAGGTTTGGATTTAAGCAGTGATGCAGTAAAGATATTCCGCTCATTGGCAGAAGCTACCTGCTTTGGTGCAAAAGCAATTGTTGAATGTTTTACAAATCAAAACATTCCTGTTAAAGGATTAATCGGCATTGGCGGCGTTGCAAAAAAATCTCCGTTCATTATGCAGATGATGGCCGATGTAATGAATATGCCTATCAGAATAAATAAATCGGAACAAACCTGCGCTTTGGGCGCTGCTATGTTTGCTGCAACAGTTGCCGGTATTTATAATAAGGTGGAAGATGCCATGCAGGCAATGGGGCAGGGTTTTGATGTGGAATATCATCCCGATAAAAATAAGATTGACATTTATCAGCATCGTTATAAAAAATACCTTGAATTAGGTGGTTATATTGAAAGGAAGATTGCTGCATCAGTTAAAGAAGAAATAATAAATGTTTAGACTGTTTTTAATTGATTGAAGTTTGATTTTTTCAAGAGCAGGCGCCCAATCTCCCGAAAGAATCGGGACAGGAAGTTGGGCATGACCAGGTTGTTGTGTTCTGTTCTTACATTATTTTAAAGGTAAGTTCAATAACGTTTTTCGAACGTCTTTCCCGCGAAAGCGGGAATCTGCTGACCTGATTTAAGTCATCAGAAATTAACCCAATGCTTTAGCGCTGGGTAACAGATGGAAATAACTAAAAGGCTTTAGCCTGAGTTTAACTGTAATAAAAAAACACTTTGGCTAAAGCCAGACCATTCAAAGGCTTCGCTCCCCAGGACTAAAGTCCTGGGTTATTATTCAAACCCGCATTAAACTAATAAAAAAATTCAATATGGATAAACTTCAAAAACGTCGTTCATTTTTAAAATCTGTTGTGCTTGGCGGAACCGGCATTGCACTCAGCCCCGGCATATTAAAAGCAGAAGATACAACTGTTGATATACCCAATGCTATTGAGCAAAAAGATGTTCCTTCAACCGGCAGAAAATATAATACGCCTTATACCGGCGAATATCTTAACCGCGTTGCTTTTCCCATCGGTGGTTTGGGTGCAGGCATGTTTTGTTTGGAAGGCGCCGGCGCCATTTCGCATACAAGTATTTGCAACAGGCCGGAAATTTTTAATGAACCTTCTTTATTTTCCGCCATTGCCATTAAAGGTTTAAAGAATGGTGTAAAGGTCTTGGAAGGACAGGTGCCGGACTGGAAAATGTTTGGCGCAAGGGGCACAGGCAACGGTGCGGCAGGAGCTACTTATGGTTTGCCGCGCTTCCAGGACGCGGAATTTAAAACGCATTTTCCGTTTGCCACTATTCAGTTAAAGGATGCAGACATCCCTTTACAAATCGCTGTTAAAGGATGGAGCCCTTTTATTCCAACAGATGAAGATAACAGCAGCCTGCCTGTTGGTGCATTGGAATATATTTTCACTAATAAAACAACGCAAAGCTTTGAAGCCGTTTTTTCATTCAATACAAAAAATTTTTTAGCAAATACAGATGGTGTAGTGAATAAAATTGCTGCCATTAATAATGGGTTTATATTGAAACAAGATGCTGCAAAAGATAAGCCCGAAGCAGAAGCCAGCTTTGCCGTGTTTACGGATGATGATAAAACAATTGTTGATCATTGCTGGTTTCGCGGCGGCTGGTGGGACCCATTGACCATGGCATGGAATACGGTGAATGATGGTAAGACAAGAACAACGCCGCCTGTAGAAAAAGATGCGCCCGGTGCATCATTGTTTGTGCCTTTTACGCTGGCTGCAGGCGCATCAAAAACAATCAGGTTAATGATGACATGGTATGTTCCTGAAACCAATATGCATATTGGTGAAATTGTATGGGATGAAAAAAAAGATTGCAGTCCTGAAAGCGGATGTTGTGCAGCGCCTGAAGATTTAGGAGCAGTGAATGGAAAGAAAAGCCTTTCATCCAATTACAAGCCCTGGTACAGCAGCCGTTTTGCAAATATTGATGAGGTGGCTGATTACTGGAAAAAGAATTATACAGATTTGCATTCAAAATCAACATTATTTTCTGAAGCCTTTTATGCAAGCACATTGCCGCCGGAAGTGATGGAAGCGGTTGCTGCTAATCTTACCATATTAAAATCGCCAACTGTTTTGCGGCAATATGATGGCAGGCTTTGGGCATGGGAGGGTTGCGGTGATGATGGCGGTTGTTGCCATGGCTCCTGCACGCATGTATG
>NZ_JASGEX010000077.1:0-23230 GCF_047606085.1 Parafilimonas sp. | reverse complement strand
GATAGATACCAACAGAAGAACATCTAAGCATTATGAAAGATTGAATGACACAGGAGTAGCCATGGTACATTTAGCCGCTATACGAATTATGCTGAAGCGTTTTTAGACAGCTTCTTAGAAGCTGTTTAAAAATTTAATCCTTTATCGGATTTTAACGATTTTTCGCACGGAGCAAAGGGGGCAACAGAAGATAAAGCGACTCTGTTAGCTCTGTGTTCTCTGTGCGAAAAAAATTCAAACAGCTTTCTTAGGAAAATGTATTCAGTATCAAGAGCAGTACAAGGTGAATCACCGTATTTTCATAGAAGATAAAAATCTTTGTATCGCTTTTGCCCTTGTGTTTGCTAAAAAGCTATGTATCTGTGTGGTTTATTTCAAAAGTTCAAACAAGTTCGCCCTTAAAATATTAGCCAGCCGAAACATGATAACGCGCATCATCAAACCACAAACTATTATCTTCGCACAAATCACAGATCATGAACCTTCACGAATACCAGGCAAAAGAACAGATAAAGCAATATGGCGTACCGGTGCAGGAAGGCTATGCATGCAGCACCGTGCACGAAGCGGAAGACGCATACCGAAACATTAAAAGCCAAACGCAGAACAATTTTGCTGTTGTAAAAGCCCAGATACATGCCGGCGGGCGCGGCAAGGGAAAAATTAAAGGCACGGAACAGCGGGGCGTTGCCGTGGGCAAAAGCCTTGAAGAAATTGCAAATATTGCCGGTAATATTTTAGGCGGCACACTGGTTACCATACAAACCGGCGAAGCAGGCAAAAAAGTGAACAAGGTTTTGATTGCACAGGATGTATATTATCCCGGCCCCAACCCCACGCTGGAATTTTATTTATCTATATTGTTGGATCGCGGCAAAGGCCAGAACGTGATTATGTACAGTACAGAAGGCGGCATGGACATTGAGGAGGTAGCGCATAAAACCCCCGATAAGATTTTTAAGGAATGGGTGCATCCTTCAGGCGGCTTATTGCCTTTCCAGGCAAGAAAGATCGCTTTCAATTTTGGATTGAAGGGAGAGGCATTTAAAAACTGTGTGAAGTTTGTAACCAATTTATACAACGCATATCTTGGGCTTGACTGCTCCATGCTTGAAATAAACCCTTTGTTCAAAACGAGCGATGACAAGATGATTGCGGTGGACTGCAAAATGAACCTGGACGACAATGCTTTAATGCGCCATCCTGACCTTGAGGCTTTACGTGACCTTGCAGAAGAAGACCCTACAGAAGTGGAAGCGGGCAAATACAACCTCAACTTCGTTAAGCTGGATGGCAATGTGGGCTGTATGGTTAACGGCGCCGGTTTGGCAATGGCCACCATGGATATGATAAAATTAAGCGGCGGCAACCCTGCCAACTTTCTTGATGTAGGCGGCACGGCCAATGCGCAAACCGTGGAAGCCGGTTTCCGCATTATTATGAAAGACCCGAATGTTAAGGCCATCCTCATCAACATATTTGGCGGCATTGTGCGTTGCGACCGCGTGGCTGCCGGCGTAATTGAAGCCTATAAAAACCTGGGCAATATTGCTATACCAATCATTGTAAGATTGCAGGGAACCAATGCGGAAGAAGCCAAAAAATTAATTGACGAAAGCGGCCTTAAAGTGCAGTCTGCTATATTACTGAGCGAAGCGGCAGACCTGGTGAAGAAAGCTGTGGCTTAAAACAAAGATAAAAGCTTAAAAATACAGAGGCTGCCCAAAAGGAACAGCCTCTTCTTTATACATACCACCAACAAAGCTTATTTCTGCATTTATTTACAGGCCCGGCACGCTTTAAACCCGCGCTATTTCCCGCAGCCCGGGCAAACCCGTATCTTTTGTTTTATCATCATTATTATTTTCAGTTGTAACTGTAACCGCATCGCCAACCATCGGGCCATGCCTGTGCAATTCGCTTCCTTTCTTCTTCGATTTGAATACAGGCCATAAAAACTGTGCATACCACTCTTCCTGCTTATAATGCTTAATGCCATAGCCGGATGGGTACTGCCTTGTAATAATGCCTGTTTTGAAAATGAGATCCCATATAAAAAACATATTGCCGAAATTGCCTTTATAATGCCCTACCCCATCGCCATCTGTGTCTGCATGATGCGCATGATGTGTGGCCGGCGTGGATATCAATCTTTCCATCACCCAGCCGATTGGCTGTAACCATTTGATGGTGTAAAAAGGCTTATCCCATTTTATGCTGGAATGTGCGGCCGTTGTTATTAACGATTTTATGCCTTTTACAAACAGTGCCGGAAAGCCCAGCCCCAGGTAAACCAGGGTAGTAGTAAGATAAGTTTGTGAAAAGAATATCGTGTACCAGAAATTTTGCCTGCTGGCCATTGCCATGCCCATGTAAGACGCGGAATGATGGGTGCGGTGAAAACGCCACAGCCAGGGCAGCTGGTGGTGCAGGCGGTGATACCAGTATTGTGTAAGATCATCTGCCACAGCAATAATTAAAAAGCCCCACCAGAAAGGCACCCACCCGAATATATTTTTTCCATCCGGCAATACAAGGGGCAAAAGTTTGAGTATGGTATAAGCTATGAAAGGCTTTATCACAATTTTGGGAACCACAAAGCAAACAATATCAAGTATGCGCTCGTTTTTGCTCCAATGGTTTTCATACAGGCCATAAGCAAATTCAACAATGCCTACAATAAGCATAATTAAAGGCAGGCCCCAGGTACCAAGATGATTAAACACCTGTGCAATAAAACTGCCGCCTTCAACTTTTGCATCTGCAGGTATATAACTCAGCCAGGGCCTGGCGCCGGTAATGTAAAATGTACCGAACATTAAAACAACAGGCAATGCATACAGTAAAATACTTACGGCAATGTCTTTTGCAATTTTTTGTGTTACCGCTTTTTCTGCTTTCATGCGACAAAATTTAGAAGGTTAAAGATTTTAAAACCGGGTTTGAATAAGCCATAGAATAAGAACGATTATCAGCAACGGCACTATAAAAATCAGGATGCCTACTGCTATTTTTTTTATAAACAACCAAATGTCTGCGATAGTCATAGTCTTAAATTTTAATGGCTTAATACTGCTTATTCTTTACTCTTTACGGGTGCCTGTAATCGTGCCGGCGCTATTTTTAACGCTCTTTGCATAACATCATCCCATGTTATTAATGGATAGAGTTTGTTTTTTTCAGCCTCTTCATCAAACAAGGCTTTTAATTCTTTTAATTTTTCCGGGTATTTTTTGGCAAGATCAAAGCGCTCATTAAAATCTTCATTCAGGTTATACAGTTGCCAGTCGTTATGCAGCGTGTCTGCAACTGAATATTTGCCAATTAATCCATTTTTAACCGACGGTTCAAATGCATAAGCAGCTTTCCAGCCATCTTTATAAATACTTCTTGAGCCAAATATGTAATAGTATTGCTGTGTATGGCGTGAAGGCGCTTTTGCATCTGCAAGTGAGTAAGCAAGAGAGGTGCCTTGTACAGGATCCTGCTTAATGCCTTTAATTGCTGAAGGCGCTTTAATGCCGGCTATATCTAATGTTGTTGGAAGAATATCAATTACATGCCCGTACTGTGTGCGCAAGCCTCCTTTATCTGTAATGCCCTTGGGATAAAAAATAATTAAGGGGTTATGAGTGCCTCCCTCACTGTTGGCATCCTGCTTCCAGTATTTGAATGGTGTGTTGCAGGCCTGCGCCCAACCCAGCGGGTAATTTACTTCAGTGCCTTCAGGCTTACCTATCTTATCAAAATTGGCAAGATTGTATTGTATATTTTCTTCTTCAGAAAGCGGCTTTCCAAATATAGCCCGGTCAACATCTCCGTTCAAAGTACCTTCCTTACTGGCGCCATTATCGCCAAGCATCAAAAAGATCACTGTGTTATCAAGCTGGTTTAGCTTTTTCAATTCATTAATCAGTCTTTGTATTTCATGATCTGTATATGCAAAATAGGCAGCATACACTTCCATAAAACGGGCATATAATCTCTTTTCATCCGCGCTTAGCGTATTCCAGGCTTTTATGTTTGGATCACGTTCAGGCAGTTGTGCATACGCGGGCAGCAAGCCAAGCTTCTTTTGATTTTCAAAAACCTTTTCGCGGTAAACATCCCAGCCTTCATCAAACTTGCCTTTGTATAAATCCCGCCACTCATCCGGTACCTGGTGGGGCGCATGTGTTGCACCGGGAGCATAATACAGGAAGAACGGTTTATCAGGGGCCGCTTTCTTTTGCCTTTCGATATAGAAGATTGCCTTATCGGTTATCTGGTCATTCAGGTGCCTTCCATCTGGCTCAACCTTTGCATCATCTTCCGCCAGATCCGGTTTATACTGGTCTGTTTGCGAACCGAGAAATCCAAAGAAATGTTCAAAACCTTTTGCGCCTGGCCAATGGTCAAACGGGCCTGCGCTGTTGTTTTCTTCATCCGGCGTTACACCATATTTACCTACAGCAAACGTGTTATAACCATTGGCTTTTAATATTTCGGCAATGGTGCCATCGCTTGATGGTATTTTCCCATCCCATCCCGGAAAACCGGCAGACATAATTTTATGCGCAAAGCCTGCCATGTGCACATAAGAGCTGTTTCTCCCGGTTAACAATGCGGCGCGGGTTGGCGCACAAATAGCCGTTGTATGAAAGTTGGTATAACGCAAACCGTTATTGGCAAGGCTGTCAATAGTTGGTGTACTGATTAAACCACCAAAAGAACTGCTGGCGCCAAAGCCCACATCATCCAACAATATCCATATAACATTGGGTGCGCCTTCTGGTGCAGTTACAGGCGGTATCGAATACTCTTTTGATTCGGCTAATGTTTTGCCGATGGTGCCCTTATATGCTGTATCCTGCTGTGCATACAAGTTTTGTGAGGCAGCTATGATGCTTATGAATGCAGTTACATAAAATCTTTTTTTGTTAAATATCATAGGTAAAAATTATTTCCTGTTAACAAATGATGATTGAATTGTTTCATGCAAAAAACCGTTGTTTATTTTATGGGCCCCTGCGTATCGCTTCCGTTGGGATGATGGATGCGCTTGTTGTTTACATCATACCAGTCGAGCAAGGGGTACAGGTGATTGGCCTGCGCCTGTTCGTCGAATAATTTTTTAAGCGCTTCTAATTTTTCAGGATATTTTTTTGCCAGGTCATTTATTTCTGTAGGGTCTTCGTTCAGGTTATACAACTGCCATACGTCATCATCAAAGCTTCTGTCGGCAGGCGGGTTGTTACCTATAAAATTATAGTCAATTGCATCCGGGCGGTGTGCAGCTTCCGCCTTCCATCCGTCTGCATAAATAGAACGTGAACCAAAGATGTAATAATACTGCACTTTATGGCGTGAAGCAGCATTGGCATCATTGATGGAATAGGCCAGCGATGTACCCTGTATGCTGTCCTGTTTTACGCTTCTGAGGTATTCAGGAGCCTGAATACCTGTTAGCTCCAGGGTTGTAGGCAATATATCTATCACATGCCCGTACTGGTTTCTTATTCCGCCCTTATTCTGGATTAGCTTTGGATAAAAAACAATCAAAGGGTTATGCGTGCCGCCTTCGGCATCAGCATCCTGCTTCCATTCCCTGAAAGGCGTATTAGCAGCCTGCGCCCAGCCTAACGGGTAATTGGTTTGCGCATTCGCCGTACCTATTGAGTCTATATCTTCCAGATTCTTTTTTAAATAATCAGCCCGGGTTTGTGTTCTTGCCGGGTTGGTTTTGGGCTCTATTGTTCCTTCATAAGTACCTTCTTTACTGGAGCCATTGTCGCCCAATATTACATACACCAGTGTATTGTTCAGCAGGCTGTTTTCTTTAAGATAATTAATAAGCCTTCCTATCTGGTAATCGGTGTAGGTTAAGTAGCCGGCATATACTTCAAAGAAACGGGCAAACAATTTCTTTTGTTCCCGGCTCAGCGAGTCCCATGCAGTTATTCTTGGGTTTGTTGCCGGCAGCTTTGCATTGGCGGGTATGTAACCAAGTTTTTTCTGGTTTTCAAAAACCTTTTGCCTATACACGTCCCAGCCTTCATCGAATTTGCCTTTGTACTGATCGCTCCAGTATTTATCCACCTGGTGCGGCGCATGCACAGCGCCGGGCGCATAATACAGGAAGAATGGTTTTCCCGGCGCGGCTTTTTGCTGGCGGCCTATATAAGCAATCGCTTTATCGGTTATCTGTTCATTCAGGTGCCTGCCATCCGGCGTTACATGGGCGTTATCTTCCACTAAGTCTGGCTTGTACTGATCTGTGGCAGAGCCGAGGAAACCAAAGAAATGCTCAAATCCTTTTCCCAAAGGCCACCGGTCAAAAGGCCCTGCATCGGTTGCATCTTCATCGGGCGTAAGGCCGTATTTTCCTACAGCAAAAGTATTGTAGCCATTGTCTTTTAAAATTTCGGCAATGGTACCGGCAGAAGAAGGAATGCGCCCGTCCCAGCCCGGGAAACCGGCCGACATTACTATATGAGAAAAACCTGCTTCATGTACAAAAGCACTGTTGCGCCCCGTTAGTAAAGCTGACCTTGTAGGCGCACAAATAGCTGTGGTATGAAAGTTGGTATATCGCAGGCCGTTATTGGCAAGGCTGTCAATAACGGGAGTGCGTATAAGCCCGCCAAATGCATCTGAAGCTCCGAAGCCCTCATCGTCTATAATAATCAGCAGAACATTCGGCGCGCCCTGTGGCGGCTTTGGCACAGGCGCCCACCACTCCTTTGAATCATTTAATGTTTTACCGATCGTGCCCTGAAAAGGCTGCGTTTGCTGGGCATTGATATTTGCTGACAATACCAATGCACTGAACAGGAAAATGAGGAATTGCTTTTTCATATAAGCGGTTTATTTTTTTGATTTATGATGATGTGCATTTTATTTACTGACTTTTAATTCACCTATTGCGATTGCATTTTCACCTGCCGCCGAATACAACAGGTACCATTTATTGTTTTCAGCATAAACATAAGGATCTCTCAACTGCCTTACTTTGCCATAATACAGGCCTGCTTTGGATTTTGTTATGGGGAGATCTGCACCTTCATACGCTGTTGCAGGCGCGGCTATTTCAATGGGGGCAGATGCTTTCCAGTTAAGCCAGTCATCATCCAGGTTGATCGTTGAGAGCAGGATGCGCTCCGGCGCATCGCCAATGCGTGAATAGAAAACATATAAAATATTGCCTTCAGCCTTTAAAGCAACATGTCTCAATCTGGATACACTGTCTTTTGTATCGAAAGGATTATTGCCCCTTTCAAAGGTTTCAATACCATTCCCGGAGCGGCCAACAATACCTGTTCTTGCAAGGGAATAATAATAATTCCCATATTTAAAAACACGGAAATAAGAATCGCCCAAAACAGTTGAATCAGCTTTGAAGTGAATACCGTCTGAAGAAACGGCCCGCAGCGAGTACTGGCCTTTCTTTCCATTGTATGCAAGCGGGCAGTGAAAATACAGAATGAGTTGTTTGCCCGCATCATCCACCAGCACATCCGGCGAAGCAATATGCGTTACTTCATCGCCGGCATTTTCGGCGCCGGCATGTCTTATACTTTCGCCGGAAATAAACGGCGCATTATTGCAAATACAATCTTCAATATGCAAGGCGCCGGGCTTATAAATATTCCACGGGCCTTTTAAATCATCCGCATAAGCAAGGCGTATATATTTGCCTTTGTGATGTGCAAAGTATAAATAGTATTTACCCAGTTTGTTTGGCAGCCAGTTGGGCGCTTCTATCAAACAGGGGCCATTAATATCATCGCCTTCTTCTTTTGAAGGCAGCATACCGGCCGTGATGATTGGATTATTTTTAAACCGCGTAAATGTTACCTGCTGGGCATTGCTCATCAATACACATAATGCCAGCACAATTATTACGATAATTTTATTTGAATGATATGCAACAGCTTTCTTTTGGGCAAATAAGGAAAGCACAAACGTTAAACAATGTGTTATGGTGATTTTTGTACACTGCATTTTATTTGCTTTTGGAATTATTTTGCAATGCCTTGGCGGCTTTTATTTTATCTTCCGTATATTTAAAATCAAGCAATGGATAGATATAGTATTTCGATGCATTTTTATCATATAACACTTTCAGTTCTTTTAATTTGTCAGGATATTTTTCGGCAATATCAATGCGTTCATTAAAGTCATCATTCAGGTTATACAACTGCCACACATCTTTATCAGGATTATCCGTTGTATCTTTTTTTGGATCATCCGTGAATGCGAAAAGATCAATCCCGTTTGGATGATGTGCTGCCTCAGCCTTCCACCCATCTTTATAAATAGCCCTGTTTCCATAGATGGTATAGTATTGCTCTGTGTGAACAGACTTTGCCTCTTTATTATTCAATGAATACACCAGGCTGAAGCCTTGCAACGTATCCTGCTTAATACCTTTTATATTCTCAGGCTGTTTTATGCTGATGAGTTCTTCAATAGTTGGGAAGATGTCAATTACATGGCCATATTGCCAGCGTATGCCGCCTTTCTCTTTTATATATCCCGGATAATAAACAATTAAAGGGTTATGCGTTGCACCTTCTGCATTGGCATCACTTTTCCAGTATCGGAAAGGTGTATTGCAGGCCTGCGCCCAGCCCAATGGATAATTGGCTGCTTCAGCTACATCCTTTTCGCCTATCTTGCCATAATTGCTTAATTCTATCTGCCTGTATTCTTCGCGGGTAAGCGTACCATTCACTGACCTGCTTCCTTTTGTAGTTATACCATATTCGGTGCCTTCTTTACTTGCTCCATTATCGCCAACAATAACCAGAACAATTGTATTGGCTAACTGGCCTGATGTTCTTAAATATCCGATCAGTCTCCCTATTTCATAATCAGTATATTCAAGATAGCCGGCATATACTTCCATAAATCTTGCGTATAAGTGCTGTTCCTCTGCCGGTAAATCTTTCCATGCGTGTATCAATTCATTTCTTGCAGGCAATTGTGCATAAGAAGGTATAACACCAAGCTTCTTTTGATTTTCAAAAACTTTTTCACGATATACATCCCATCCTTCATCAAACCTGCCTTTGTATCTATTACTCCATGCCGTATCAACCTGGTGCGGAGCATGTGTTGCACCGGTTGCGAAATACATAAAGAAAGGTTTGGCAGTATCTTTAGCCTGCTGATAAGAGAGATAGGAAATAGCCTTATCAACCAGTTGGGCATTTAAATGCCTGCCGTCCGGCTGCACGTGTTTATTATCTTCAACAAGCTTTGGCTTGTACTGATCGGTTGAACCGCCCAAAAAACCAAAGTTGTGGTCAAAGCCTTTACCGGAAGGCCAGCGGTCAAACGGCCCCAGGTCTGTTGTATCTTCATCAGGTGTAAGATGCCATTTTCCTAACTGGTATGTTGCATACCCATTTGCATGCAGCACTTCTGCAATCGTTCCATCTTTTGAAGGAATATGAGCGTTATAACCCGGGAAATCAGCAGAATTGTGATAATGTGGAAACATGCCCATGCCAACATAATGATGATTTCTGCCGGTTAACAGTGCGGCACGTGTTGGCGAACAAATACCTGCTGTATGAAAGTTTACATAACGCAAACCGTTGTTGGCAAGCGAATCTAAATTGGGCGTATGCACCAACCCGCCAAAAGCTTCTGATGCACCGAAGCCAACATCATCTAACAAAATCAATAAAACGCTCGGGCTGCCGGGCACTGCTTTTTTTACATAGTCTATTTTATAAGGTGTTGATTGCTGTATTGATTTCTCAATCCTGCCTTTCCATTCCTGTTGTTGCGCTGTTGCCGCAAATACAAGCCCTGAAAAAAATACGGCTGCAAAAAACTTATTTCTCATTTTATTTCCTGATTTATTGTTATGCGTTGAATTAATCCGGTGAAAGAATAAGTGCCCGTATAAGCATTGCCCGCTTTTGAATTCACATCCCTGCCAACACTGATGTCTTCACTTCCGACCATGCTTAACTGTTTTAATTTAGCGCCGGTATTACCTCCGTTATTTTTTATTATAACCAATATGCGCAGCTATACCCTTTATATTTATCCATTAGTAAGTAAATTAAATATATGATGCTGGTGCTGCAGGTGGCGGCAATACCCGGTGCTAAAATTTGAAACGTGCCCAAACAAGAAAAGGAATTTCATTCGTGCATATTTGTTTTTTCAGTTGTCTCATGGAACCTCGCTATGCACATCCCCCTGTGTGAGAAAAATTATCATGCTCGGTTTCATTAGTATTGTTTTGAAGTAAATAATAACGCCGGCCCGGCAGGTAACTGCTGGTACAAATTCCACGGCTCGTTGTTTCTCAGGGCCGGGAGTGCTGCAACAGCAACCGGCTATTTTTTTATAATGATTATCTGGATTATGGCTCTTTCATAACACGCTTTTTTGATCCCGGCAAGGAATTGTTTATCTGAAAAAAGAAAAATAGAATTAAGGAGAAATGAAAATGGAAGACATCAACAAGGGCAACACATTCGGTCGCTTACATGCATAATCAAATACCCGGCCTCTACCAAAAGAATGAATGTATATTGCCTGTTAAGCATCTGATTGTTTTTTGTAATTGCTGTGCAAAATAAAGGATTATTTAAATTCCTACAAAATTAGTAGGAATTAATTTTTTAAGGATACATTCAGTCAATAAGCTTTACTTCGTATAGAGGGCTTATCAGGTAAACCAGCCCCGTATCTTTTTCAATGCAGCGAAATCTTTTTCGTAACTGTTCGCCTTTCTTAAATATGCGGCCATCCTTTGTTATAAAGCAAGCGCCTTTGGCTACATCTTCCAGCAAAACCGTATCGTTTTTCTTTTCATCATACCTGTATAAAACACGCATCAAACCATCTTCTGCACAACTGCTGGCGGCAGGGTTTTGAACAGCAGCATGCAGAGCCTGTTCCACATCAGGAGGAAAAATTTTCCTGGCAATAAAATCTTTCAGCAGGCCGCTGTACATACTTTTCCATTCCCTTCCATGCGCCTGTATGCGATGGCCGTACTGCTCAAATGCAAGCAAATGCGCCAGCTCGTGCAGCAGCGTAATTAAAAAAGCATATTTGTTGAGATTGCCATTTACACTTATGCGATGGTTTTTTCCATTTACCGCATTGCGGTAATCGCCTAATACAGACTGGCGCTGCCTTGTTATGGTAAGATGTACTTTATAGTGCTGAAGAAAATAAGCTACCTGTTCAAAACTGTTGTCAGGCAAATAAGAGGCAAGCGCCTGTAAAGGATGCTCAGTTTTCGACATTTTTTTGCCTGTTAACTTTCATTGCGCCATTAACTTCCAGCACCGTATAAACAATGTAAAGCAGCATGCCGCCTGCAACGGCGTACAGGCTTCTGTTTTCGCCCGCAGCCTGCAGGTAAACAAAAACGCTTATTGCAATGGCCATCAGCTTGATAAACGACACCAGCATAACGCTGCGCACAAATGCATGTGCATTATCAGTTGCAAGCGATCTTGCATATATATAGCATGCAATTACAGTAATAATAAACAATATAAAATTTGCTGATAATAATACGGAATGATTAATATTCTTTTCATCGAGCCAGTTTGCTAACGAAAGGCATAACGCATTTATAATGATAAAAAAAATCATGACCGGCCCAAAGAGTTTATTCCTGATAAGCTTATTCATCTTTTTTTCTGGTTGAAGTATCTTTTATAACTTTTATGATCATTCCAATAATAAAAACAAGCGGCATAATCCATATAAGCAATGGAAACGAAAGCCTCAGTTTTTCATCCATCCATTTCCCGGCAAAAATAAAAACCAGAAGCCCCGCAACAATCTGCGCCCCAATACCTGCATATTGCACCAGCAGGTTTTTATTGGTTGCCTCTTTCTTATTATATGGTTCAATCATTGGAAATATTTTGCTTTGGCACATCTATCGGTGTAGTATCTTTTGGAACGCCTTCTTCACCCAAAGCCTGTTTTATTCCCTTGAAATAAGTTTCATTATATCGCAAAACCTGTTCCAGCGAATCGGTGCGCATCTTCAGCGTTTGCAGTGCGCGCCTCGTGTCCGTATCGGCAGATGCACCCGGTAAATAATACCGCAACGGGGTAAACACCAGCAAGGCCACTGCAAGGCTTATCATTAATAAAAACGTTGTGCTCAGGATCATGTAAACACTCAGGCGCGAAAGGCGAAACTTTATCACTTCTTCAAAAGTGTCGTCGTTCATAATTACCATGCGGTAATGGTTGCGAAGCCGTTTTAACGTTGTATTTGAATTTGCGTCAGGCATAGTTAGTTAGCAAAAATAACTACTGGCAGGCTAAAGATGAAATGGCTGGGCGTATTTCAAATTTTCGCTTCATACGCGGCACTCCGGTCGGTGAGGCACCGACCGGTAGCGGGTTCTAAAGGTGGGTGTCCACCCCGCCTGCGAAAAAGAAATACACCCAAATGGCTTTGGTTTTATAATTGCCGGCGGCCTGTTCAAAATTTCATGCCGCAACAGCTATTTGCATCTGTGGCATATAAAAACCGCCTGTGCTAATTGCCCAGGCTGTCCAAAGCCAATGTTCTGCGCACGTGCACCGGTTTTTTATCTTTTGCAAATAAAACACCGGTTACAATTACCGTATCGCCAGCCTCAACGCCTTTTGTTATTTCCACATTGCCCTGCAGGCGCATGCCTGTGGTAACATTGGTAAATTGGGCATTGCCGTTCTTAACCAGAATAAGCTGTTTATTTATATCGCTGGGGATGATGCAATTTGTTGGCACCACTATGCTTTGCTTTGACCCGCCCCGGGCAAGATATACCTTGGCAAAGGCACCGGGATTTGCTTTTGTTTTATCCTGCAGTATAGTTCTCACTTTAAGATTGCGGGTAACCGTATTGGCCTGTGGCTCTATTGCAATAATGGCAGCTTTATGTTTTACGGTGTCGCCGATAGCATCTAAAGTAACCTGCACAGTGGAACCGGTTGAAATATATTTTCCGTATTCTTCAGGCAAGGTAAAATCCATCTTTAAATTATTTACCTGCTGCATAGTAGCAATAACATCTGTATTGCTCACATAAGCGCCCAGGCTCACCTGCCGCAAGCCCACCACACCGTCAAAAGGCGCGCAAACAACAGTTTTATCAATCAGCGCCTGCGTATATTGAATATCAGCTTCTGTGCTTATCACCGTATTTGCAGCGGCATCATAATCGGCCTGGTTCACACCCTGCACGGCAAGTAAAGGTTTCAAGCGGTCAACATAATCCTGCGCCAGTTTAAGCGCCGCTTTGCTTTTATTAAGATTCGCTTCAAGATCAGCGCTGTTAATACGGGCAATCACGGTTCCTTTGGTAATATATTTTCCTTCCGGAACATTTAAATAAGTAATGCGGCCGGTAGCTTCCGGGTGCAGTTCAACAAACTCGTTTGCCACAACCGTTCCATTGGCCTCAATAATATTCGAAACTGCCTGCGGCTGTGCAATCATTACATCAACAACCGGCGGCGGAGATTTTTTAGGTTCTTTATTTTCCTGCTTTGAATGGCAGCTTAACAAACACACGGAAGATAGCAATTGAAAAAATAATAGTTTTTTAGTAGTGTGCATGATTTTTTTATACCGTGCTTTATAAATTAAAAATAATACCTCAAAATAATATTTATAGAGAAAGGGCTGCAATAAATTGGATGTAACCCAAAAAAATAACGACCAAATAACAATGCCAAATAAAAACGCCGGGCATTATTTTCACTGCCCGGCGTTCGAATCTTTTCACAAGCATATTTATTCCGCTTCTGCCACCACTTCCTTCACTTCAGGTATCATTCGCTTCATCATGCCTTCAATACCGGCTTTCAGCGTTACCATGGAGGAAGGGCAGCCGCTGCAGCTTCCCTGAAGCATGAGGCTTACAACGCCCTCATCATAATTTTTAAACTGAATGGCGCCGCCATCCATTTCCACAGCCGGGCGCACATAATTATCAAGCAGTTCTTTAATGCGCTTTACCACATCGGTATCATCGCTTAAAATAATATTGCCGGTATCCTGCTTTACTTTGGCCACCTCATCTTCATTAATTATGGCGCCGCCGTTCTCAAGATAATCTTTCAGGAACTGTTTTACAGAAGGAATAACATCCTGCCAGTCTTCCGTATCAGCCGTTTTGGTAAGCGTGATAAAATTGCTTGCTATAAAAACGCCTTTTATAAAAGGAAAACTGAATAATTCTTTTGCCAGCGGGCTTGGGCCGGCCTGGCTTTCATCCTGGAAATCTATGCTCTTTCCGGGGTAAAGTAATTTGTTGGCAACAAACTTCATTGTTTCCGGGTTAGGCGTCATTTCCGTGTAAATGCTTATAATAGGATTACCTGTTTTAATCATCAGAAAGCTTTTTAGAAATGCGAAAATACAAAAGTTTACATGAATGAATTCTTAATAAAGCGCTTAATGCCTGTTTAATTCCCGGAATAAAAAATTTTACCATTGTATTTTCGCGCCCTAAATTTTACGTATTGAAAGCTGAAAATACCGGCGCTGCCATTCAGCAGCAAACCATATTTCCCGTTCTTATTGCAATAAGCCTATCCCATTTATTAAACGACACCATTCAATCGCTGATTCCGTCTATTTACCCCATAGTAAAAAATTCTTTTCATTTAAGCTTTACACAAATAGGCTTTATAACGCTTACGTTTCAGCTATCTGCTTCGCTGTTACAGCCAATGGTTGGTTCTTTCACCGATAAAAAGCCACAGCCATTTTCTCTGGCTGCAGGCATGGTGTTCAGCCTGATTGGCCTTGTATTATTATCGCAGGCACCAAGCTATGCCATTATTTTAATATCAGTTTCTTTAATAGGTATCGGTTCTTCCGTATTTCATCCGGAAGCGTCAAAGGTTGCTTATATGGCTGCCGGCAGCCGCCGCGGGCTTGCCCAATCCATTTTCCAGGTAGGCGGAAATGCAGGCAGTTCAATCGGGCCCGTGCTGGCTGCCCTTATAATAGAGCCATACGGACAGGGTAATATTTTGTGGTTCTCCCTGCTGGCTTTTGCCGCAATTATTATCCTAAGCAGGCTGGGTTTCTGGTACCGCGGGCATCTTTCCCTGAGAAAAAAATCAAAAACAACAAGCACAGAAAGCCCTGTTCATTTATCAAAAGGGAAGATTATCAGCAGTGTGATTATTTTGCTGGTACTGATTTTTTCGAAGTATTTCTACCTCGCTTCTATGACGAGCTATTATACATTTTACCTCATCCATAAATTCAATGTGTCGGTACAAACATCGCAGATTTATCTTTTCGTTTTCCTCGCATCGGTGGCGGCGGGAACTATTTTAGGCGGCCCGCTTGGCGACCGCTTCGGAAGAAAATATGTGATATGGTTTTCTATTTTAGGCGCTGCGCCGTTTACCTTACTGCTGCCGCATGCCAACCTGTTCTTTACCTCTGTGCTTTCCGTTTTTATTGGTGTGATCATTGCATCGGCTTTTTCAGCCATACTGGTGTATGCACAGGAATTGCTGCCGGGGAAAATTGGCATGGTGTCAGGCTTATTTTTTGGTTTTGCTTTTGGTATGGGTGGATTAGGTTCTGCCGTGCTTGGCGCTTTGGCTGATAAAACCAGCATAAAATATGTGTACCAGATTTGCGCCTTTTTACCGCTTATCGGATTATTGACGGCTTTTCTTCCCAACCTGAAAAGAAAGGCGGCGACTGCGTGAATTTAATTATTGTATATACTTGTTTGTTAGGTAACGAAGCATTAGAAGTTTTGGATTTCTTTTTCAAATTGTTCTTTTGAAAAGCCAAGTGTTTTAAGGTTTGTATGAATATGCAAATGTCTTTATATTTTGTTCTTACAGTAACGGAGCGTGTAAGCCGTTTGGGATAGTTGTAATGGTCATGCGATGCTTTGATTCTTTCGTATCTTAAACCTAAGCTTTCAATCCATGCAATAAATTTATTTGCAGGAATTTGCTTAATGCCCACAATCCCTGACAAACAAAAAATGCCCCGATTGTACGAGGCATTTTTGGGAGAATGATGGGATTCGAACCCACGGCCTTCAGAGCCACAATCTGACGCTCTAACCAACTGAGCTACAATCTCCGTGATTTGCGGGGGTGCAAAAATAACTGAATTAAGTTTTGTAAGCAAGCACTTACCGCTACATTTTTAGCGTTTATTTGTTCAGGCCTTGTTAATTCATGTAATAAAAAAAATGGCATCTTTTTTTAATTTATTTTTGAAAGTGCGTATGCAATTAAAAATTTCTAAAATTATGTTGAGAAGAACCGTATTACCGGCGGCATTAATCGTTTTGCTGGGCGTTACACTGTGGGCATTTAAAAGAAACGACAAATCGCCGGAAACGAAGGAGCAAATGCTGCTGACTGTTATTGGCACCATACTGGAACAAAAGCATTATGCGCCTAAACCTATTGATGATAAGTTTTCAAAACAGGTTTTTACAAAATATCTGGAAGCGCTTAACCCGGATAAAAACATTTTTTTACAACCGGATGTGGATTACCTGAAAAAATATGAGCTTACGCTTGATGATGAAATAAAGGGCGCCCCGCTGCAATTTTACACTGATGCAGCCACGATCTATTTAAAAAGAATGGATGAAGTGGTTGGCTTGTGTAAAGAAATACTTTCCAAACCTTTCGACTTTACGGCCAAAGAAGAAATAAACTTAGATGATGAAAAAGCGAGATACCCAGCTGATACGGCAGCGAGAAAAGAATTCTGGCGCAAACGCTTAAAATACCTTACGCTCGATCAATATACCGACCTTCTTCAGCAGCGTAATAATAAAACAAAAGATACGGCGATAGCCAATAAAACAGATATCCAGCTTGAACAATTGGCGCGAACTAAAGTACAAACTGTTTTAGACCGCAGCTTTAACCGCCAGAAAATGATTTTTAACGGCCAGGAACAGTTTAATACCTACGTGAATGTTATTACCGACCTGATGGATCCGCACACAGAATATTTTCCACCGGTGGAAAGCCGTTCATTTGAAGAAGATCTGAGCGGCCGTTTTTATGGAATAGGCGCTCAGTTGAAAGATGATGACGGCGCTATAAAAATCGCCACTTTAATTACGGGAAGCCCTGCCTGGAAAAGCGGCAAAGTGCAGGTGAACGATGAAATTATAAAAGTGGGACAGGGAAAAGAAGAGCCTGTTGATGTACGGGGCTATGCCGTTACAGACGCTGTAAAACTTATTCGCGGGTCAAAAGGCTCAGAAGTAAAAATTACTTTCAAAAAAACAGATGGCTCCACAGAAGTTGTTTCACTGATACGTGACGAAATTGTGCAGGATGAGCAGTTTGCCAGGAGCGCTGTTATCAATCAGCCCGACGGAAAAATAGGTTATATATTCCTCCCGGAATTTTATGCAGATTTCGACAGGCCTGATGGCAACCGTTGCTCCCAGGATGTAGCCAATGAAATCATAAAGCTCAAAAAAGAAAATGTGCAGGGCATTATTCTCGACCTGCGCAATAATGGCGGCGGCTCGCTTCCTGAAGTTGTAAATATGGTTGGCTTGTTTATAAAAAGCGGCCCGGTTGTACAGGTGAAAGACCGCAATGGCAAACCGGCTATTTTAAGCGATAACGATACTTCGGTTTTATATGATGGCCCGCTGGCCGTAATGGTGAATGAGTTCAGCGCATCTGCCTCCGAAATTTTCGCGGCCGCCATTCAGGATTATAAACGCGGCATAATTGTAGGTTCCGATACGTATGGCAAAGGAACGGTGCAACGTACTTTACCCCTTGGCAAACCCCTGGATTTGTTAAGTGGCCAAACCGAATATGGAACGCTTAAGCTTACATTCGAAAAATTTTACCGCATAAACGGCGGCTCTACACAGCTAAAAGGTGTAACGCCGGATGTTGCCATGCCCGATCCTTACGATTACTTAAAGCTTCGCGAAAAAGACCAGCCTACCGCATTGGCCTGGGACCAGTTAGAGAAAGCCGATTTTACACCGTTTAACGCCGGCATTAACTGGAATACGATTGAGACAGGGGCCAAAAGCCGCATTCAGTCTAACACGGCATTTAACACACTGGCAAAAAACTCTTTATGGTTAAAAGACAATGCAGATAAAAGTTACAGCCTTAACCTTACTGAATATCAAAAACAGCAAACCCTTCTTAAAAATGCAGTTAAGCAGGACGACAGCCTGTCGCGCTTAACCACACCAATGAATATTCAGCCGGTTGCTGTTGACAGCGCGAAATATTACAGCAATGCAGACAGTGCAAAAGGTGGAAGATATTTGCAATGGCTGAAGAATGTTCAAAAAGATGTTTATATAAACGAAACAGTAAGCATAGTTAACGATATAAATAAAGCGCACTGATTTACCAGCTTTTAATAAGGGCATTTTTTCTGTAAGAATGCCCTTATTATTTTTGGAAAATATTTCACTACCAAATTTTGCCATGGAAAACAATACCGGGAAAAAATGGTTTGCCATTTATACCAAACCCCGCTGGGAAAAAAAAGTAAACAGCAGGCTGCAGGAAAAAGGAGTTGAAAGCTGGTGCCCCGTACAAAGAAAAGAAAGCCAGTGGAGCGACAGGAAAAAAATAATTGAGGATCCGTTATTTAAATCTTATGTATTCGTACATATAAATGATGATGAAAAAATTAAAGTGCTTAGTACAGATGGTGCTTTACAATTTGTTTATTATTTAAAGCAGCCTGCCGTAATACGCGACGAAGAAATTGAGCTCATAAAATCGTACCTGCTCGAAAAAGATGCGCATATAACCGTAGAAAACCTGCGGCAATTCAGAACAAACAATAAAGTGGTAATTAGTAAAGGTGTTTTTATGGATGCTGAGGGCACGGTTATAAAAGGAGGCAGCAAGAAAGTGTATGTACGGCTTGAGAGCCTTGAACAGGTATTGATTGTAGAGTTTCCGGCAGAGCATCTTCATTTAAAGTGTGAATTATAAATTATCAATAGTCCAACAGTGACTCACCACTGACAATTCACTCAGAATAAGACGATTTATAGTTAGCATAGCACTATTATTATATTTTGAATTGACATCCTGTAAATTCGCGCATGTTTTCATTGTTTGGCTCTTCTAAAACAACGCCTGATCTTTCGTTTATTGGTGCAGATATGCACTCGCATTTATTGCCCGGCCTTGACGATGGTTTGCAAACCATTGATCAAACTATAAGCTATATGCGGCAGTTGCAGCAAATGGGTTATAAAAAACTTATTTGTACACCGCATATACTGGCAGAAGTATATCCCAATTCTCCCGCTACCATTTTACCAAAACTTGAAGTAGTGCGTGCGGCCATAGAGGAAAATAATATTGACATACAGGTGGAAGCAGCAGCCGAATATATGGTTGACCTTGATTTTGAAAACCATGTTGTGGCCGGCAAGCCATTGCTTACATTTGGTAAAAACCTCATTCTTATTGAGATGTCTTATGTAGCCGCCTCAAACAATATTGAAAGCGCCATCTTCCAGCTTAGGCTTAAGGGCCTGCAGCCCGTGCTTGCCCATCCTGAACGGTACAATTATTATATGGGAAACATAGAAACATTTGAGCGCTTTATTGACCTGGGTTGTTATTTGCAGATAAACATTTTATCATTACTGGGTTATTATGGGGAAGGCCCTAAAAAAGCCGCTCAAAACCTGTTGAAGAAAAACATGGTAGCCCTGATGGGAACCGATATGCACCACGAAAACCACCTGAATGGCCTGAAAGACCTTGCATCCAGAAAAAGTTTTTACAAGCTTTTTGAAGGGATGAATATCAGGAATAAAGAATTGCTGCTTTAATACGTGTTTCTGCTTTTTTTCGTTTTGATAATTTCTTTGATAGTCCCTTCCTTCTAACATTCAGTCCTTTGGTGTTCGCGAATGCTTCCGGTTTTTTTCCCAGCTTCTTATCCCACCTACTATGACCTCTGCTGACTTCTTACAGTACCTTCTTATATTACTATAAGTTGTTGCCGCTTTGAACTGCGCTTCGTTCTCCGCCAGCTTACTGTAAGACCTCTCAGGGTAAGCTTATTTCTTTCCACTCATGCAGCCCCTGTATTTACATACTTACATGCTGTGCAGCGTTGGACTTTTGTTTCTATTGCAACATCATCCATGTAACGATGCCTCTTATGCAGCTTCCCAGCCCGTCCGGTCAGGCGGGCTTCAGATTCCGCTTCCGCACAGTGGCACCCTTGCTCCTGGCTAATGATACGCACTGCAACGCTCACTCGGGACTTCCACCCTATAGATTATAAACATGCCTGGCGCACACAAAAAGGCTCCGTGAATACACGAAGCCTTTATTTAATTTCTAATTGACTTTAATATTACACCAACATCATTAAAGGCTCTTCCAGCAGGCGCTTTAATGTTTGCAGAAAGGCAGCGCCGGTTGCACCATCCACAATACGGTGATCACAACTCAACGTTACCTTCATAATATTACCCGGCACAAGAGCGCCGTTCTTAACAACAGGTACCTGCGAAATACCACCCACGGCCAAAATACATGCATCAGGCGGATTAATAATGGCGGTGAATTCATCTATGCCAAACATGCCCAGGTTAGAGATAGTGAAGGTACTTCCCTCCCATTCTGCCGGCTGCAGTTTTTTATTCTTTGCTTTCTCTGCCAAAGACTTTACTTCGATTGCTATCTGGCTTAATTGTTTTGTATCGGCAAAACGCACCACCGGAACCAGTAAGCCTTCATCAACAGCCACTGCCACACCAATGCTCACATGTTTGTTTATACGAATCTTATCACCAAGCCAGCTGCTGTTTACCTTAGGATGCTGTTTTAATGCCACAGCAACTGCTTTCAGCACCATGTCGTTAAAGCTTATTTTAACGGGGCTTATTTCATTTATATGCTTACGGGCTGCCACACAGGCGCCCATGTCAATGCTCATGGTGAGATAGAAATGCGGCGCTGTAAACATACTCTCGGAAAGCCTGCGCGCAATGGTTTTACGCATTTGTGATACAGGAATTTCTTCAAACGCTTCTTTGCCATAGGAAGTTGTGGCAACAGCAGCCTGTGTTTGTTTTACCGGCACAGCTTCCTGTGGTTTTACTTCCACCGCCTGTGGTTGTTCTGCAGTCTGCAGCTTATCACTTGCAGCCGGCGCTTCATAATTATCAATATCAGCCTTGGTAATCCTTCCGTTATCGCCGCTGCCTTTTACATATTTAAGGTCAATGCCTTTCTCTTCTGCCAGTTTTTTGGCAAGCGGCGAAGCCAGTATCCTTCCTTCATTCACCATCTGTTGTTCGGGTGCAGCTTCAGGCTGAGGCGCTGCAGTTTCTTCTTTTGTTTCAGCAGGTGCGGCCGCTTCAGTGCTGCCATCGCCTTTTGCAGTATTCACCACTTTATTTACATCAAAACCTTCTTTTCCAATAATAGCCAGCAGATCATTCACGGCTATTTTTTCACCTGCTTTTGCACCCTGGTATAAAAGCTTGCCGTCTTTATAGCTTTCCAGTTCCATGGTAGCTTTATCGGTTTCAATTTCGGCGAGTATATCACCTTTCTTCACCTCATCTCCCACATTTTTCTGCCATGATGCAATTACACCCTCCGTCATGGTATCGCTTAAACGCGGCATCAGCACCACTTCATCCATTTTGGAAATATCCACTTTTTCAACCGCCGGCGGTGTTTTAGTAGCTGGTGGATGGTTACCGGTTTCAGGTTGTTTAGCCTCAGCCTTTTCTTCTTTGCCTGCAGCTTGCGGCTTGTCGCTTGCAGCTTTTCCATTACCACCAATCAACCCGCTTACGTCTTCGCCTTTATCGCCCACAATCGCCAGCAGGTCATTTACCTGCAGTTTACCACCCTGTTCAGCGCCGCGGTGCAGCAATACGCCGTCTTTATAACTTTCCAGTTCCATGGTAGCTTTATCGGTCTCAATTTCAGCCAGCAAATCGCCTTTCTTTACAGGATCGCCCACGTTCTTATGCCAGGCAGCAATCACGCCTTCTGTCATCGTATCGCTTAAACGCGGCATTAAAATTTTTTCAGCCATAATAATTTTTATTTTTTTGTGGCAGGCTGCAGTTCCGTGATTAAGCACGGTTGCGTCGCACTACCTTCATCTGCATTAATGCTATGAAGCTTTTTTAGCGCGGTGAAATTAATGCAAAATGCAAACATATAATAAGGTTGCATAAACTTCCGGTGCTATTTTCTGCCAAGGTGAAAATTTATAAATAAGGTTTACAGTTAAGGCTTAAACATTCTTATTGCTGAAATAGCAATGCAGTTGTATTTGAAAGACCTGCCGCCTTCAGATCTTTATTTTACGTAAGCAGGTAGAAAATAAGATTCCCTGTTTGCCACAATGGTACTAAAAACATTTTTGTTCCGGATACATTTTTACACCGGCAATCGGAATTTAAAAGGGCTTTTATTCCAGTATGTTTCTTTTCAGGTAAGACATAGCCATAAAGGCAAAACTTTTTCTTCAAACCCTTCCATTGCTTTTTTTAGCAACGATTCAGGCTATTTAAAATAGGTGAACAGCCCGGAATTATTACTATTCCTTCACAGTAAAAACTTTCAGGCTTACGTTCACTTCACTCCCCATTACGGCACTGCTGCCTCCAACGCCAAAATCTTTCCGGTTAATATTGAATCCGCCGGAAAATATCAGCCCTTCCCCATTCTGTTTTACTGTAAAAGGAATTGACATTGGTTTGGTTATTCCTTTTATCGTTAAATTTCCCTTAGCTGCATAATCTTCACCGTTTTTTTCTATTGAGGTGGAAATAAACCTGATTACGGAGTATTTCGCCACATTAAAATACTCATCCTGTTTAAGGTGGCTATCCCTTCCGTCAACACCGGTATTTATTGTATTCACATCAACCGAAACATCAAAAGAAGAGGCGGCAAGGTTTGCCGGGTCAAACTTTATTGTTCCTTTTAAACCATTTAAGGTACCATTTGTATTAATACCAAAATTCTTAATGGTAAATTTCACTTCGCTTTTGTCGTCAACAGGTTTGTATTGCTGGGCTTTGAGCGTAAAAAAGCCCGTCAATAAAATTATTGCTGTACATATTGTTTTCATTCGTGCATATTTGTTTTTTCAATGGTCTCATGGAACGCCCTAATGTACATCACCCTGTGTGAAAAAAACATTTTGCATGGGCGTTTCATTGATATAAAGATGAACACAACTTATATACAAAGT
>NZ_JASGEX010000076.1:0-29097 GCF_047606085.1 Parafilimonas sp. | reverse complement strand
CCAGCCCGCTCACTGCATTCCTGGCGCAGCAAAATATTGTGCCGGCAAACGATGCGGCCACCGGCGCAGCGGCCCAAACGCACGATGCCAGCCGCGGCCTGCTTAAAAAGCAAAGCGAAAACTACCGACAGCTCCGCGATCATTATATCAGTGCGCCTTGGGCGCACCTTACCGGCGGCGTTCAGTTTCTCAAAACCTTTTATAAAGGCAATACGAAGGAACTGGGCAACTGGGGCATAACCATTACCGATGGCGGAAAGGTAAATTACCCCGCCGCATTTGCTGACCGCACCACGGTGTTCATTGCTTTTACCGCAAAGCACAACAGTTATACCAGCGGCGACAGCCCTTTACAGCCATTTCTCACACAAAACAATATAAACTTAAACGCCGACAGCGCCCAGGTGGAACAGGCTGCCACGAACAACGCCAGTTTCACCGCCGCATCGCAGCAAAGCGAGAACGAAACCGAGCTTCGCAACCAGCTTTGGCTGCCCGTGCTGGCAAACGTGAAAGCTATTGGTAATTATTTGATGAAATTGTACAGCAACAACCAAAAAGCCCTCGGAAACTGGGGTTTTGTGGTGGACGACAGCGCCCAAAAGCCCAAACTGCGCACCACAAAGCTGAAACTGGGGGAGCAAATAACGATTATGAGCATAAAACTGGGAACTACGCTCACAAATATTGGAGAAACAGATTTGCATATCTATAAAGGAAAAACAACAAGCGGAACGCCGTTGATAGTTCACAGAGAAGAACAGGTGGGCATGCAAAAAGGGTTTAGCACTATAACAGTGGTGAACCCATCTATATTAGAAACCGGCGCATTTACAGTAATTGTAAATGCTTAAACGGCGAAACTTATTTGTAAAACAGCGAAAATAATTGGAAAAACAGCGAAATCATTTCAAAAAACAGCGAGAATTATCGCAAAAACAGCGAAAAGACTTGAAAAAACAGCGAGAAGGATTAAAAAAACAGCGAGAAGGAATGATTAAACAGCGAAAAAAACACTAATAGCGGCGAAATGCGCCTGATGCACCTAAATCTCATTTCTTAAAAGCGGGAAAATGGGATTGAGAAAGCTGTTACAATACATTTTAGCTAACTATTATCCACAAAAACATATAGCCGGCTGCTGAATGGGTTAATTTAATGGCAATGGATTGGCTGAAGCCGGTAATTTTCGTGAAGCAGCCTGGCCAAAGCAAGGGTTTGGCACTTCTTCTTCCTGATAATTTTTATTGATAGGGGAAAAAATTTTTAAGGTTTCACCGCATCATTAATATAATCGAGGCACTCCTGCACCATGTTTTTACTGCCGGTAATAAACGGTGTTCTTTCATGCAGCCTGGCTGGCTGAATATCCAGTATGCGCATGCTGCCATTGCTCGATTTGCCGCCTGCCACTTCCATAATAAATGCGCAGGGATTGCATTCATACATCAGCCTTAGCTTTCCGGCAGGTTTTTGGGCGGTGCCGGGATAAATAAAGATGCCGCCCTTAATTAAAGTGCGGTGCACATCAGCCACCATGCTGCCGATATAACGATTGGTGTAAGGGCCGCCATTGGTTTCGTTTTTGTGCTGGCAGTTGGTAATGTATGCCTGCATGCCGCTGCTTAGCGAAAAAAAGTTCGCGTGATTAACGGAATAAATTTTCCCGTCATCAGGAACTTTTATATCAGGATGGCTTAAACAAAATTCACCAATGGAAGGGTCGAGCGTAAAACCATTAACGCCCCTGCGCGTGGCATATACCAAAATGGTAGAGGAGCCATAAATAATGTAGCCCGCAGCAACCTGCCGTGAACCGGCCTGTAAAAAATCGCTGGTATCACAAGGTGTACCGGGCAAGGTAACACGCCTGTACACACCGAATATGGTACCGATAGAAGTATTGGTGTCAATATTGGCGCTCCCATCCAGTGGGTCGAACATCACCACATATTTGCTGTGGTTACTTATCTCATCGTCAAACACCACAATATCATCCATTTCTTCGCTGGCAATGCCGGCGCAGCTAATGCCGTGTTTTAAAACGCCTATCAGTTGGGCATTGGAGTATATATCAAGCTTCTTAACTTCTTCTCCCTGCACATTTACAGCGCCTGCATCGCCCAGTATGTCAACCAGCCCGGCTTTATTTACTTCCACGTTAATGCGTTTGGCGGCAAGGCCAATGTCTCTTAATAAAGCGCTGAGCTCGCCTGTGGCGTTGGGTATGCTGCGATATTGTTTAATGGTAAATTCATCCAGCGTTGCGTATTGCCTGTTTATGTTCATGCGCACGAATGTATTAATACTAACTTTTGATATTGCATTTTTTTTCCGGAAACGATTGAGAACGATGATCAATCGGGCAAGGCTTAAACTATGCCTGAAAATAAAAAATCATATAGCCTTTATTTGTTATAATAATTAAAAGATTTACATCGTTAACTGAAAACGGGGTTATTCTTTCATAAAAGGCGGCTTTATCGTATAAATTTGCCGGCATTGTAAAAGCGGAAATATTATGGCAGCAGTTAAAAGCAAATCTTTAAGGCGCAGCAAGCCTAATTATATTTACAGTATTGTGGGTGTGGCATTGGTTTTATTGATCCTCGGCATTATGGGCTGGCTGTTTTTGAACCTGGCCCAGGCCGGCAATGCATTTAAAGAAGACATTCGCATAAGCGCTTACCTGCGCACCATGAACAAAGACAGTATTACACAAATCCGGCAATATATTGCCGGGCAGCCATACGCTAAAAATGTAGTGTATGTAGATAAAGAAAAAGCAAAAGATATATGGAATAAAGACAATAATGAAGACTGGAATAAGATACTGGATGTTAATCCTTTGCCCGAAAGCATTGATTTTTACGCAAGGGCCGCGTATGTAAATAAAGACAGCCTTGATAAAATTTCAAACGATATCATGCGCCTGTACAGCAACCAGATCACGGATCTTCAATATCCGTCGGGGCTGGTAAATAACTTGAATGAGCGCGCTTCAAAACTGGGGGTTATATTTTTAGTAGTGGCCATTGTGCTCTGCATTATTGTTATTATAAGCATTGATACCACCATACGCCTTGCCATGTTCAGCAACCGCTTCTTAATTAAAACCATGCAAATGGTGGGCGCAACAAGAAGTTTTATTGCAAGGCCCATGGATTTGCGTGCCATTATAAATGGTTTAATAAGCGCTCTTATAGCCATCGCAGTTTTGTTTAGCTTAATGCAGTGGGCCGAAAGCCAGTTTCCGCAATTAAAGGCCATTCATAACACCGGCCTTATAGTTACTTTGTTTGGCGGGCTCATCATAATCGGTATCGGCATCTCGCTCTTTAGCACGCATCGCAGCGTGTTGAAATACCTGCGCATGAAACTGGATGATTTATATTAAGAAGCATTTGCAGGTAAGCTCACAGCATGCAGCCTGAAGCGTTTATTTTAAAGTTTACAGGTTCACGGGTTCACCAGTTCACGGGTTATTTTAAATGAAACAATCGTACATTAAATAACGTAAGGTTAGAAGCTCATAGCTCATGCCTCATTCCTTCAGGCAAATATTGCTTTGCAAATGCGGTGAAACTATCAGTTTCGCTTTGTACCCAGGCTTCATCCTTTTTCAGTACAGCAGCCATTTGCTTTGCCACAAAAGGCGCAGCCTGTATGGCTTTGCGGGCATCAAGGAATAGCAGCCTTGTTCTGCGTGCCAGCACATCTTCAATGCAAACAGCCATTTCGTTTTCTATAAAATGCTGAATATTGTTTAAAGAATAGATGCGCTCAATGCTGCCGTCATAATTTATAGCGCTGAAAGCGCTGTCTTCTATCGGCAGGTTATGGGTAATACAATCGCCGGTTTTGATCTTGCCAACAAATACCGCATTGTTAACCGCATCTTCTGCCATCCTTCTGTAAGTTGTCCATTTGCCACCGGTTATGGTGATAAGGTTGGAGACAGATACGATTATTACATGATCCCTGCTTAATAAAGAGGTATTCGTAACGCCCTTGGTTCTTACCAGCGGGCGCAGGCCTGCAAACATGCTGTCAACATTATCAATCGTAATATTAGCGTTGAGATAGCGGTTGATATGCTTTAAGATGAAATCAATTTCTTCCTGCAGGGGCACAGGCTCATCGCTGATGCTTTTAACTTCTGTATCGGTTGTGCCCAAAATAACTTTATTGTGCCAGGGCACAGCAAACAATACCCGCTTGTCATCTGTTTTGGGTATCATCATAGCATAATCGCCGGGAAAAATTTTTTTATCAATTACCAAATGAATTCCCTGAGATGGTGTTACAATATCTTCTGCATTTTTATTATCCATCTGCAGAATATCATCAGCAAAAACGCCTGTGGCATTGATGACCGTTTTGCTTTTTATTTCAAACGTTTTATTCGAAAGCACATCTTCCGCCACAACGCCGCAAACTGTGGGCTGTTTGCCGGCAGGCGCTTCTGTTTTTAATAATGATATGGCTTCGCAATAATTAATTAAAACCGCGCCGTGTTTCACGGCTGTTTGGGCGAGGGCAATGGCAAGCCTTGCATCATCAAACTGGCCATCGTAATAAACAATGCCGCCCGATAAATTATTCTGATTGATGCCGGGCAAAAATTTAAGGGTTGATTTTTTGTTTAAGATTTTTGTTTTTCCCAAACTCAGTTTGCCGGAAAGCAGGTCGTATATTTTTAAGCCGCTGCCAAAGTAAATTTTTTGGGCCAGTGAAAATGCCGGTATAATAAAGCCGAGTTTCTGCGTGGTATGCGGTGCGTTTTTCAACAGCCAGCCTCTTTCTTTCAGTGCTTCGCGCACCAGTTTTATATTGCCCTGTTCAAGGTAGCGTACGCCGCCATGCACCAGTTTGGTAGAGCGGCTCGAAGTGCCTTTGGCAAAATCATCTGCTTCAATAAGCAGGGTTGAAAGCCCGCGGGTGGCAGCATCCACCGCAGCGCCAAGGCCGGTAGCGCCGCCACCAATAATTACAACATCCCATATTTTGTTTTCATCCAGCTTTGCTAACATGGATGAGCGACAGCCCATTCCAAACCCTTCCCCGGGGGAAGGGCTTTCACTTCCCAAAAAACTTGTATTGCTCATATCGTTTTTAACTTACATTACTTTCTTTCTAACGAGCTTAATAGAAATGCAATGAAACTAAATTTTTAGAGACTATCAAGTCCCTTTCCTTTGGAGAACTTGTCCCGACTACTCGGGAGGGATTTAGGGATAGGCTTAGGAGAGGCTGTAACTCATGTTCCCGTCTTTTTCGTCTTTAAGCTGAATGCCGAGTGTGAGCAGTTCGTTACGGATCCTGTCGCTGGTAGCATAATCTTTCCTGGCGCGGGCATCTTTACGCATATTGATCAGCACATGAATAAGGCCATCCAGTTTATTATTGTCTGAGCCCACCTGTACATTCAAACCGAGCACATCTTCAATATACAGTTTCATTTTTTCTTTCAGCAACTCAATGGTGGAGGCGCTAATGGCATCGGCGGCAATGTGCTTGTCTTTCAAACCATTAATCACCGGCACTAATTCAAACATATTCGCCAATACTTTGGCTGTGCCGAAATCATCGTTCATAAAATCATCCATTTCACGCAGCAGCTTAATACAACGCTCATCAATTTCCCCATTGGCAGCAGCATTGCCGCCTGACGGTGAAAGCTTCTTAAGGTTATCATACGCTTCCCACAAACGCTTTAATCCTTTTTCTGACGCCTGCAGGGCCTCATTGCTGAAATCGAGCGTGGAGCGGTAATGCGTTTGCAGAATAAAAAAGCGTATCACCATGGGATGATAAGCCTGCTGCAAAACAGGGTTATCGCCGCTGAATAATTGTGTAAGCGTAATTACATTGTTGTAACTCTTGCCCATCTTTTTACCGTTGATGGTGATCATATTATTGTGAATCCAGTAACGGGCAGGTATATAGCCGTTGCAAACATTGCTTTGTGCAATCTCGCATTCATGGTGCGGGAAAAGAAGGTCCATACCGCCGCCATGAATATCAAACTGCCCGCCCAGATATTTTGTGCTCATGGCCGAGCATTCAATATGCCATCCCGGAAAACCATCGCCCCACGGGCTTTTCCAGCGCATGATGTGTTCGGGCGGTGCATTCTTCCACAACGCAAAATCATTGGTATTGCGTTTTTCTTCCTGGTTATCCAGTTCGCGGGTAGTGGCGATCATTTCATCCAGCACACGGCCGCTCAGTATGCCGTAAGGCTCGCCTTTTTTACTGTAGTCTGTATTATATTTCTCCACATCAAAATAAACAGAACCATTCACCACGTAAGCATAACCATCGGCAATGATCTGCTCAATCATGCCAATCTGTTCAATAATGTGGCCGGTTGCGGCAGGCTCAATGGTCGGGTCGAGATTATTCAGTTGTTTCATGCCCCAATGGTACAGGTTAGTGTATTTCTGCACCAGTTCCATTGGTTCCAGTTTTTCCAGCACTGCCTTTTTAGAGATTTTATCTTCCGCAGCCCGGCCTTCTTCTTCAAAATGGCCCGCATCGGTAATATTGCGCACATAACGCACTTTATAACCCAGGTGCATCAGCCACCTGAAAACAATATCGAATGTTATGTATGGCCTTGCATGGCCCAGGTGGCTTTCGCCGCTTACCGTGGGCCCGCATACATATAAACCTGCATGCCCGGGTGTGATGGATGTAAAAACTTCTTTTTCCCTTGTAAGTGAATTATAAACTTTTAGCTCGCTCATTTGAATACATAATTTTTTGGTGACGAGCTACGTGCTTCGTGGCATCGTCCCTTGCGTCGCAACACTTCGGCCGTTGAATGATATGGCAGCTCCGGCCTGTTGATGCGTGTGGTTGCAAAAATCAAGGCATTTTTTTAATTCAGCAATATATTTTTTTAGGCATTGCCAATCGTTTTATACCACTATTAATTCGCCGTTCACTATGGCGAATACATGGTCTGTTTTCTTTTTTTTGATCAATGCCAGCCCGCTGAATTTAGAAAATGCCGGCAGCACGCCAAATGCATCATTAAAATAAAAACAGGGAAAACTTAAATGCTGCCTGCTTTTGCCTTTTATGGAAATGCCGGGATGCAAATGACCGGTGATGAAATAGGCGTCAGCATGATCTGTATATTTCTCTATCTCTGCATAATCATGCATGAAAGCAAAAGTGTTTATTCGTAAAGGCGCATCAGCAAACACATTGATCTTTGTTTGTGCATACCAGTCGCCGTGCAGGATGTCATGATTGCCTTTAACCAGTAATATTTCAAGTTGTGTAAAATCATTGCGCCACTTTTCAAACAGCAAATGTTCTTTGTTGGCGCGGCTGTGAAAAAGATCGCCCACAACAACCAGTTGTTCCGGCTTATAAAATTGCAAAAGGCTGAAAAGGCGTTGCAAATCTTCCATAAAAGCAGGTTGCGGCATGGGTATGCCCGCTTTCCTGAAATGGCCGGTTTTACCAAAATGGCTGTCGGATAAAATGAGCGTTCTCTCCTCTTCCCAAAAAACGGCCCGCTCCGGCGAAAGCCATAAATGCTGGCCCCTGAAATTAAAACAATGCTGCTTCATCTGCTGTTGCAAACATAGGCCATGCTTAAAAAATTATTGGTGAAGGTGGATAAAAAAGATGCTTTAAGCACCATCAGGCTTTACGCCTTCTTCTTCCAGGTATTTGCCGATTAAAACCGGTAACCTGAATCTTATAACCTGCAACTGATTACTTTTGCGCCCAAATTGAAGTCATGCAAAAAGATACAGCCGTATTTTCTCTCATTCAAAACGAGCTCGAACGCCAGCGCCGCGGCATTGAACTGATAGCCAGTGAAAACTTTACCAGCCTGCCAACCATGCAGGCCATGGGAAATGTAATGACGAATAAATATGCCGAAGGCTATCCCGGCCGCCGCTATTATGGCGGTTGCGAAGTGGTGGATGAATGTGAGCAGCTTGCCATAAACAGGCTTAAAGAAATCTTTAACCTTGAGTATGCCAACGTGCAGCCGCACAGCGGTGCACAGGCCAATGCAGCCGTAATGCTGGCTGTTTTGCAGCCCGGCGATCCCATTCTTGGCTTAGACCTGAGCATGGGTGGCCATCTTACACATGGTTCGGCCGTAAACTTCAGCGGTAAACTGTATGTACCGCATTTTTATGGTGTGGGCAAGGAAACCGGTACAGTTGATTATGACATGCTGGAAACAAAAGCACGCGAAGTAAAGCCTAAATTAATTGTGTGCGGCGCCAGCGCTTACAGCCGCGACTGGGATTATGCCCGCATACGCAAAGTGGCTGATGAAGTGGGTGCTTTGATTATGGCTGATATTGCGCATCCTGCCGGCTTAATTGCAAAGAAGTTATTGAATGATCCATTCGATCATTGCCATATTGTTACTTCCACCACGCACAAAACCTTACGCGGCCCACGCGGCGGCATCATAATGATGCGCAAGGATTTTGAAAACCCGTTTGGCATAAAAGACCCGAAAGGCAATATCCGCATGATGAGCAGCCTGCTCGACCTGGCGGTTTTTCCCGGCACACAAGGTGGCCCGCTGGAACATATCATCGCTGCAAAAGCTGTGGCCTTCGGCGAAATTCTTACCGATGCATTTACGGTGTACGCAAAGCAGGTCATTGCCAATGCACAGGCTATGGCCAAAGCTTTCAATGAGAAAGGGTATAAAAGCATAAGCGATGGCACTGATAACCATTTGCTGCTGCTCGATCTTCGCAATAAAAATATATCCGGTAAAAAAGCGGAACAGGTATTGGGCAAGGCTGATATTACGGTAAATAAAAACATGGTTCCGTTTGATGATAAGAGTGCTTTTGTAACATCAGGTATTCGTGTCGGTGTGCCTGCTGTAACAACAAGAGGTATGAAAGAAGAAAACATGCAGTTTATTGTTGACAGCATTGATGCCGCTTTGATGCATGCCGATGAAGAAGCTTTTCTTTCATCACTTAAAGGCAAAGTGAATGAGTTTATGACGCAGTTTCCTTTGTATCCTGAGCTGGGATAAAAGCTTCGCTGTTTATCTTTCAGGTTGCCGGCAGCGGTATTTCATGGCAGCATGGTCGCAGCTTGTCCGCCGTGGCGGATCGCATCACCTCGGTAATTTATAGTTGTAAAACACGGTCAGACGCATCAAAGCGTCAGACCGGTAACAACAATTCCAGACTGCCTTAAAATTTGCTCCATCGTTCAATGCTTATGCAGCTTGATCTGCATAATTATTGAACCTGTAACACGCTGCTTCATCAGCCAATACAATTAATCTTTATCTTTATTCGGGATCAAAAAAACCTACGCTTTGAAATCTATTCTCACAAAAAACCAGATTAAGTTAACGGTAAAAAGATTGGCGCACCAGATACTGGAGAATCATCTTAATCTTGAAAATACAGTGCTCATCGGCATTCAGCCGAGAGGCATTTTTTTGAGCGACAGGATTGTTGATGAAATGAAGCAGTTAATTCCTTCAGATAAAATATTATACGGAAAACTCGATATTACTTTTTACCGCGATGATATTCGTGAGGAATTAAAGCTTGCCAATACAACACAAATTCCTTTCAGCACCGCCGGAAAAAATATTGTTATTATTGATGATGTTTTATGGACTGGCCGCACCATCCGCTCCGCATTGGATGCATTGATTGATTTTGGCCGCCCCAAAAAAGTAGAGCTCTGCGTGCTGATTGACCGCCGCTTCAGCCGCGAACTGCCCATACAGGCGGATTACATTGGCCGCGCCATTGATACTTTTCCTTCGCAAAAAGTATATGTGCGCTGGCAGGAAAATCATGGTGCTGATGAAGTGATATTGGAGTGATGCATATTTTAAGGTTTACAGGTTCACTTGTTCACAGGTTGTTGCTCCTTGTGTTTAAAGTTGAATGTATAAAGTTTAAGGTTTCCTTCCACCGGGAGGTATGTTATAAAAACTGCAAACTATAAACTGTAAACTACAAACTAAACTATATCTTCGCTTTTTAATGAGGCTGTCATCAAAAAACCTGCTCGGCATTAAAGATCTTTCCAAAGAAGATATCCGGTTAATTCTTTCCACCGCAAGCCAGTTTAAAGAAGTATTGCAAAGGCCTGTAAAAAAAGTGCCTTCGCTGCGCGATGTAACCATCGTAAATCTTTTCTATGAAAATTCTACCCGTACAAGGTTTTCATTTGAGCTGGCCGAAAGAAGATTAAGCGCTGATGTTTTAAACTTTGCTGCCGGCACGTCATCAGCAGCAAAAGGGGAAACGCTTCTTGATACCGTTAATAATATTCTCAGCATGAAGGTGGATATGGTGGTGATGCGCCACAGTGCAACCGGTGCGCCGCATTTTCTTGCGCAGCATATTCCGGCAGCCATTGTAAATGCAGGCGATGGCATTAACGAACATCCCACGCAGGCTTTGCTCGACGCTTATTCCATACAGGAAAAAAAAGGCAGGCTGGAAGGTTTGAAAGTGGCCATCATCGGCGACATTATGCACAGCCGTGTAGCGCTCAGCAATATTTACCTGCTTGCCAAAATGGGCGCTGAAATTACCATTGCAGGCCCGCCAACGCTTATTCCAAAATATCTGCAGGATGCATTTAATGTAAATGTTACCTATAATGTAAAAGAAGCCTTGCAGTGGTGCGATGTGGCAAATGTGTTGCGTATACAGTTAGAAAGGCAGAACCAGCCATTGTTTTCTTCGCTGCGGGAATATAATCTTGCCTATGGCATAAAAAGAAGTTTGCTCGACAGCATTGGTAAAGACATTGTGATTATGCACCCGGGGCCAATAAATCGCGGCGTGGAATTAGACAGTGATGTGGCCGACGGGCCGTATTCTATTATTTTAAACCAGGTTGAAAATGGTGTAGCGGTACGCATGGCGGTTTTATATTTATTAAGCCCGCAAAATGCCAATGCTTAACAACAACTTGTTTAATACTTTTTAATAGACCACACAGGTGCATAGAAATTACATAGAACCAAGCATTAAAATTGGTGCTGTATATTTGGTAAATCATAGTATTTTCATCTTCGATGAAAATCTTTGTGCTCCTTTCCATTAAAGATGTAAAGAAACCATGTTCCTGTTCCCAATGTGCAGAACAGGTGGTTCATAATAAGGCCTGAACAGGTTCAATAAAAAAACAATCTTCGAAACAATTTTATAATGTTATAAGGAGAACGCTATGAGTATTTGCTTATTTCCGGGCACATTTGATCCCGTTACCCTGGGCCATATAGACATTATCGTACGGGCAAAGCCTTTGTTTAAAAAAATTGTAATTGGCATAGGCAAAAACGCATCCAAATCGCCTATGTTTTCTGCCGAGCAAAGACTGGAATGGTTCCGGGAAATTTTTAAAGATGAGCCGGGCATTGATGCCGCCATTTATGAAGGCCTCACCATCAATTTCTGCAATGAAATAGGCGCGAAGTTTATACTGCGCGGCATTCGCTATGTAAGCGATTTTGAATATGAAAAAGCTATTGCCGATGCCAACCGCACTTTAGATAAAAGCATTGAAACCATCTTTCTTACCGGCGAGCCCATTTATACGCATGTGGCCTCAACCATTGTAAGGGATATTATTAAGAACCACGGCGATGCCTCTCCTTTTCTGCCGGAAGTGGTAATTGAAAGCCTGAAGAAGAAATAAGCGGTTACGGGAAAAACCATCGTTTCCGGTAAACCACCGGTCAGGCCGCTGCACAGGCCGACCGGCCTGCTACTGTTTTGTAAGGCGCGCTTCTTCCAGGTCCAGGCTGTCTTCCAGGTCTCTTATAATATAATCTTCATAGCTTTTTTCATCTTCTATCTTGTGCAGTATGCGCCTTCGCTGTTCAATAAGGTCGAGCATGATCTTTCTGTACAGTTTTCTTGAAGAACCTACAAATTCTTTTGCAGTCAGTTCTTCGCCCCGCGCTTTATCCGTAGCTTCAATGCTTCTTTCAAACTGTTCTTTTATCCTGGCGACTGATTCGTACTTTTCCAGTTCTTCCTTATAATTATCACTAAGGTATTTTACCACTTCTTTTGCTATGCGGTAGCGTATATCTTCTATCTGCACTTCGGCGGGCACATAATCATCTATCTCTTCAATCTTCAAAAGCTTAATAAAAAATGGCAATGTAAGGCCCTGAAAAACCAGTGTAACAAGAATAACCACAAATGTGATAAAAAGAATAAGGTTCCTGTGCGGGAAAGCGCTGCCATCATCCAAAGTAAGCGGAATGGCAAGCGCAGAAGCCAAAGAAACCACGCCCCTCATTCCAGACCAGCCTATAATAAAAGGAAATTTTAATCCCGGGCTCTTTTCTTTTTTCCGGATGGTGGGGCTAAGCCATCTCGGAACAAATTCCATTAAATAAACCAGCACAATCCTCAGTGCAATCACAATGGCCACAATAATAAGCGCATATTTTATAGCTACGCTTATCTGGTATTCCCCTCTCATGCCTTCCATTATTACGGGCAGCTCAAGGCCTATTAATATAAATACAAACCCGTTCAGTAAAAAATCAACCGTTTCCCATACTTCCTTGGTTTGTATGCGCGTGTGGTAATTAAGAAAATCTTTTGAGCGGAACGATAAAAACAACCCGCCGCTTACCACGGCCAATACCCCCGACCAATGAAACTCTTCGGCAATGATATACATGAGGTAGGGAGCAATGAGTGTAATGGGCGTGGTGATACTGGAAGATTTTGCCCACGATATGAGGATAAAATACAGCAAATGGGCAATTACCAGCCCCACAAACACGCCCATAACCGAAAGCACAAAGAAATTAACAATGGCATCCCGGGCTACAAAATCGCCTGTTTTTATAGTAGTCAGCGCAAATGTGAAAACAGTGAGCGAAGCCGCATCATTCACAAGGCTTTCACCTTCCAGTATGGCAATGCCCCGTTTGGGTATGTTGGCGCCCTTTAATACCGAAGCTGCCGCCACTGCATCGGGCGGAGATATAATACCGCCCAGCAAAAAACCCATTGCCAGTGTAAAACCGGGAATAATGCTGACAGAAAAATGCGCAATAGCCATGGAAGTAAAAAACACAAGCCCAAAGCCCAGCAGGAAAATAGACCGCTTCCATTTCCAGAAACTGCTCCACGACGTATGCCATGCGGCATCAAACAACAGGGGTGGCAGGAAAATAAGAAATACCATATCGGGGCTGATGCTGATATTAGGTACTTGCGGGATAAACGATATGCCCAGCCCCCCAATAACCAGGAAAATAGGATAGGAGATTTTTATGCGCTGGCTTAATATAAACAACAAAGCCATTGCAAAAAACAACGATATAATAAGTAACAGGCTATGGTGTATCATATGCTGCTAAAATACGAACATCATTTTTAGTGAAAGATAGGATCCGCAGATGGCTTCAACACCCTTTTTATAGCCTGGAATTTTAAAAACATGCAGCAGGTAAAGACAAATCTCCGGCCTGTTCCCTGACGAAAAAATCCGGCCTTGCCGGTTAAAATATAAATAGCTGGTGGCAGATTGCTTAATACTATGCCATAATCCCCTAACGGACAGCAATGTTCAATACGCAATATTCCATGCCGGCATCCTGAATATTGTTATTGTGTATTGATTGTTTGTATGGTAACTGTTTGCAAGCGCAGGCCTCTTAACTCACTCCTGCTCACCATCCCTTATTATCAAAGGTTCATTACCGGGCAGTATCTCATATCCTTCTTCCAGTATATCATTCTCATCTACAACCCCTGCAGAAATAAACGAAATAATATCCCTGTTCAAAATATTTTTATGCGTAAAGAATAAGCCGTGCGGGGCGCCGGGATAAACCTTGTATAAAGCGCCCTTTATTAATTTGGCAGCCACTTCACCGGTTGCTTTTATGGGCACTGTTTTATCCTCATCACCATGAATAATTAAAGCAGGCACGGTGATAGCGGAAAGCTCGTTCCTGAAATCAGTTTGGGAAAAAGATTCGGCACAACTGAGCATAGCTTTTTGGGAAGCTGTAAAAGCGAGCGAATTTGTCCATTCCACTATGCCTGCACTTACCGGGTGGCTAAAAAAGCCTATCCCATAAAACTGCTTTGCAAAATTTGCAAGAAACCCTGGGCGGTCTTTTCTTATTTCCTGGTCAAATTCCCTGAAAGTTTCCAACGGCACCCCGTCCGGATTATCACCTGTTTCCAACATATATGGAACAACTGAACTTACCAGGATAATGCGGCTTACCCTTTCGCAGGCATGTTTGCTGCAATAACGCACTACTTCTCCCCCGCCCATTGAAAAACCAACCAGGGTAGCGTTATTCACATCCAGTTCATCCAGCAAATTTTTAAGGTCTTCTGCCAGCGTATCGTAATCATAGCTGTTAAGCGACTGGTCTGATTTACCAAACCCCCGCCTGTCATACACAATACAACGGTAACCCAGTTCCCGTAAGGGCGTTAACTGGTATTCCCACATTTGATGCGTTAGCGGCCAGCCGCCAATAAAAACAATTGGGTTATCATTTCCAAGGTCTTCATAAAATAACTGAAGCGTTTCTGTACCTGTTTTACTTTTAAAATATGGCATAGATAATTTTTTAATGAAGTTATAACCATTATCAATCAGGCAATTTTATTGCCATAAATAACCAGTTTTTAAAATAAAACATTGATATAATAACGGGATAATATATACAGGCTATTGCCCGGCGGCATTATGATTATTGAAAGGTGCTGCCACGGGCAACAATAGAAGCCCGAAGCCGTTTTGTATATTTCATATCAGGTTGTTCCTGCCAGCCTTTTTCGGGTTTAATTAAATGAAACCCAATTTCGTCTTCAATAATATAAGGTTTATCGTCTGCCTGCACATGTAACGCCCGCCATAACGCTGTCCGCAATGCCGTGTTGTCTGGTTGCTTTGTTTTTCTTTTTATATTTTCCATTTTATCCTGATTTTAATTAACACGGCCAACTACAAGTGTATAATCTCTTAATTTAAAAAACCAGGAAATCGCCATTTGTATTGAAGCACAGGCAGAACGTTTTATTGTTCAGCGTAAAGCCCTATTTTGTTTCCTTCCGTGTCAATGATTATGGCAATAAATCCTGCCGGGATTTGCATTTTAGGTGCAATAATTTTTCCACCTGTCTGTTCCACTTTGTCAAGAACGGTTTGAATATATGGGCTTGCATTAATGTAAACTACTGTGCCGTTGCCTGACGGGTTGTTTCTTGCTGTTTTTGACAATATACCTGTTACGCGTCCTGATGTAGCCTGAACAACCCCTGGATTAAACGGAAAGAAAACCGCTTCATCATTTCCATCTGCCCGTTTTACCATTTCAATATCTAAAATGGTTTCATAGAATTTTTTTGCCCTGTCAATATCTGATACAGGAATTTCAAACCAGGTAATGACATTGGTTGTTTCGTCAATTTTTTTTAGTGATTGCATATTTATTTTATGCAAAACTGAACAATAGGCCAATGCCAGGCCTGTGATAATCGTCACAAAATTAAAGCTGCATTCTTTTTTTTCGGATTCTGCTTAAGGTTTCCCTTGTTACACCAAGAAATGATGCTAATTGAGAAAGCGAAACCCTTTGTAAAATTTCAGGATACTTTGTTTCTATGTATGCCAACCGTTCCGGTGCTGAATAAAGCCTGAACAAAGTTGAAAATTCTTCTTGTTTCGTAGCAAACAAGCGTATGCAGTTCCTTCCCAAAGTTTCTATTTCACCGGCTTGTTTCGCTGCCTGAAACAATTTGTCTTTGCGAAAAACTATGGCCGTCAGCGGTTCACAGGCCACGATGTTAAATTCAGATTTTCGTCCGCTGCCAAAACTGTTCATATTTGTGGCAATTTCATTTTCAAAGAAAAAGCCTGTGTTTTTCACAATACCGTCAATTTCATAATAGCTTTTACAATAGCCGTTGATAATATAAAACAGTGAATTACAAATTTGCCCCTGCTTTAGTAAAAATTCATTTTTCCTGAACGCTCTTTTTGTTAATGCAGGTTGCAACAAATCCCAACTCTCGTCAGAAAAATTTGTCAGCGAACGAATGTATTTTAAAAGATTGTTCATCTTTTTTAGAAATGCCTGTTTTGCTCTTTGATGTATCGTCCGTTACAATGAACGTTATACCTATATTACGGCATAAAACAAAATAACCCAAAAAATGCCTTCTCCCGTTTTCAATTCGTTATAGCTGTTTATGCAATATTTTTATTGGGGCAATACAGGTTATAATACAGAAGCATTTCCTGCCCAAACCGGCCGTATTATCTCAAATCGGCAATAGCAACAGCATTCATATCGGAGTAAGTATAATTTTCGCCGGCCATGCCCCAAATAAACCCATAATTGCTGGTGCCGCAGCCTGCATGTATGCTCCAGGGCGGAGAAATAACCGCCTCATGATTGGCAACAACAATATGCCTGGTCTCCTGTGGCTGGCCCATGAAGTGCAATACGCGCTGGCCTTCGGGCACATCAAAATAAAAATAAGCTTCCATGCGGCGGGTATGGGTGTGGGCAGGCATGGTATTCCAAACGCTGCCGGTGTTTAAAATAGTTAAGCCCATTACAAGCTGGCAGCTCTTTAAACCGTTCTCATGTATATAGCGGTAAATGGTTCTTTCATTGCTGGTTTGCAAAGAACCCAGCACAGCATTCTCTGCATCTTCCTTACGTGCAAACTGAACCGGGTGTACAGCATGTGCAGGTGAAGAAAGTAAATAGAATACAGCAGGCTCTTTTGCATCAACACTTTCGAAGTAAACTTTTTGCACGCCCTTGCCCACATACAAACAATCAAGTTTGTTTAATTCATACACGGCATCATCAGCAATAATTTTTCCCCTGCCGCCAACATTGATAATGCCGAGCTCACGGCGCAGTAAAAAATAAGCAGCGCGCAGTTCGGGGTGCGTATCTAAAAACAATTGCTGACGCACAGGCCTGGCGCCGCCAACAATTACGCGGTCGTAATGAGAATACACCAGCTGAATTTTATCATCCTGCATCAGCTTGTCAACCAGAAAGGATGAACGCAACTCATCTGTCTGCATTGCCGCCGTTTCTTTAATGCCATGTTCAAACCGTATTTCCATAAATTATTTTTTTCGTGAATGGTAACGTGAATCGTCAAACGTCAATCGTGAATGTAAGCCCGTTCACTTTATGCTTTAAACCCTAAACCCATAAACCCGTGAACTTTAAACATTAAACTTTAAACATTCTTACCTCGCCATCCAGCCCCCATCCACATTTAATATAGTGCCGTTTACATAATCTGAAGCAGGAGAACATAAATAAATAATGGCTCCTTTTAAGTCATCGGGTGTGCCCCAGCGGCTGGCGGGAATGCGTTCGAGTATTGATTTATTTCTTGCCGCATCTTCACGCAAAGCCTGTGTATTATCTGTGGCAATATAACCCGGCGCAATGCCATTTATATTAATGCCTTTGCCTGCCCATTCATTCGCAAATGCTTTTACCAGCCCTGCAATGGCCGATTTGCTGGCGGTATAACCGGGCACGGTAATACCGCCCTGGTAAGAAAGCATGGAACAGGTAAACACGATCTTACCACTGCCTTTTTCAATCATATCTTTTCCAAACTCGCGGGTTAAGATAAACTGTGCGTTGAGGTTTATATCAATCACCTTATCCCAGTATGCATCGGGATGTTCAGCCGCAGGCTTGCGCATGATGGTGCCTGCATTGTTTACGAGAATATCTATTGCTTTGTTTTCAGCTTTTACTTTCTCAATAAAAGCATATACAGAAGCCCTGTCTTCCAGGTCAACTTTATACGGCCTGAAAATTTTGCCAAGCGCAGTAACCTCTTTCTCAATGCTGCTGCCGTTCTCAAGCGAACGCGATGCACCGATAATATCTGCGCCTGCTTCGGCCAAAGCTATTGCATAAGCTTTCCCAATGCCTTTATCGCAACCGGTAACCAATGCTGTTTTCCCTGAAAGATCAAATAAAGATTGCAAGCTCATTTATTGTGTAATTATAATTATTAAAGCAAGTGTACGAAGTATATTATTTATGACTGATAAAAACAAAGCCTTTATTTACGAAAACGTTGTAGTGGATTAATGGCTATACCCTAAATGTTAAGCCCGGGGGTTTAGCATTTTGCAGGCCGGTTTATTTTTTCGCGCTTATGCGTATTACGCTGAGCGAATAAGCCGGAACATTATACGATGAATTTTTGTTTAATATTATTTCCGAAGCAACCGGCACAACAGCTTTGGGATTATTAAAATCATTCACGGCGCCTTTATCGCCTTTCAGCATAACAAGGCCTGCTGTTGTGTTTTTTATTTTGAACGATGACAGATTGATCCTGGCAGCAGCATCTGCAGGCCCGGCATTTACAATCTTTAAAACAATATCGCCCGTTTTACTGTCGCTTACACAGGAGGCAGCCAGCGTTGAATCTTTTTTATCAAAGGAAACAATGTTCGGATAGTATTTGCTGCCGGCATTTACCGAGAATAACTGCTGCACATAATAATTTACAGTGGGCGCAACTGTTGTATTACTGAAATAGATAAGATCGGGGTTCCAGGATGTATGGTTCTTATTTGCCAGCAAAGGCGCATACGATGCCATCAAAACCACATCGCCGTTGCGTTCAAGCGATGTCATATAAGCAGCTTCCGCCAATGCATTGTACAAAGTGTTGCCCTGCGATGCATATTCACCCACATATACTTTGGATTTACTGCGGCTATAATTATCATACCGATGCTGGTTGGTTAAAAACCATTCGGGCTTTTCATAATAATGCTCATCCACAACAGGGATGTTTAATTCGTTTGCAAACTTCCATCCAAGATCATAATCTTCACCTGTATAAAAAGGGCCAACAGTGCCAATCACGGTTATCTCAGGATGTTTGGCTTTCACGGCATCATAGATCATTTTAAACCGCTGTCTGAATTCATCCGTTTGCTTATCTTCATTGCCCACGCCAATGTATTGCAAATTGAATGGTGTGGGATGGCCTGCCGCAGCACGTTTGGCGCCCCAGGTTGTAGTTGCATCGCCATTTGCATATTCTATTAAATCCAATACATCCTGAACATACGGCTGCATCGCATCCATCGGAATTGCTCTTTGTCCGTTCCGCCAATACGCCATGTGCCACCGGAGTTCTGGCAACTTACACCTGCAGCAACAATAGGCAAAGGTTTAGCGCCGATATCCTCGCAAAAACGGAAGTATTCGTAGAAACCCAGCCCGGCAGTTTGATGATAGCCCCAGATATTTTTTTGCTCCTTTCTTTCTTCCACCGGGCCGATGGTATTCTTCCAGCGATACATGTTATCCAGCCCGTCGCCATGCACCAAACAGCCTCCGGGAAAGCGCATGAATTGCGGATGAAGATCAGCAATAGTCCGGGCAATATCGGCACGCAAACCATTGGGCTCATTTTTAAAAGTATGTTGCGGAAACAGCGATACCATGTCTATGGCAAACTTTCCTTTTGTTTTACACAGTATAGCAAAACTGCAACTGTCATCATCTGCAGTTGCGGTAAGTGTTGCTGTATATTTTTTCCAGAAATCTGAATTTGTTTTGAAAGAATCCAATGCCAGCGTATCGCCTTTCTTATTCAATAATTTTATTTCGAAGGCAAGCGCATTGCCGGATAAGTTTTGAATGAAGGCAGAAAAGTTATACTGTTCATTTTTTTTAACAGCAATGCCATCAAAGCCGGAATTGGTTATGCCCACGCCATCTGTTCCGGCCTCTTCCACTTTTATTACAAGATAGTGCGGATTGCTGTTGTGTAAAGGCGATGCTGTTTCTATCGAGATATCGCCATAGCCATACCCTTTTGTTGTATAGTTCCAGGAAGTGAAGGCATTCCAGCCGCTGCGGTTTTGCGCCCAGGCGTCTTTATCACCGGGATTATATTCAAAGGAACGGTTCTGAATCAGTTCTGCATATAAGCCGCCATCGGCAGCATAACTGATGTCTTCAAAAAATATCCCGAACAGGTCAGTACTGATTTGTTTTGATTTTGAAGATTGCGCATGCGTTGTAAACAGGAAGCTAAAAAATGCAAGCAGTAAAGAGATGTGTTTAACCTTCATTGTTTCGCAGTCGTTATATAGTTATGTATTTTAAAGATTGTTTACTTATTCTTTCCAGGCATTATTCTCCCTGTTGCTGTCGGGCAATTGCTGTTTAGGGTCAATAATAACTGATTGCACCGGCTGCGATGTTTTTATACGCAATGTAAATTTGGATGATTGCAGCCAGGTTTCCACAGGCAGTTGCACAAGTTGTTTGCTCCCATCTTTTAAACCTAATTCAACGGTGCAGGGCATTGCCATTTTCTGAAGATTATTGATAACAACCGTAGCTGTATTGGCTCCATCTTCTGTTTTATTGCTTACATCTGAAACAGCTATATCCAGTTGCCAGTTGTTTACAAACCATTCTTTCCAGAACCAGGAAAGGTCCTCTCCCGCTTCATTATTCATCGTTCTGAAAAAATCATCCGGTGAAGGATGTTTATATGCCCAGCGCTCTGTGTATTTCTTAAACGCATAATCAAACCGGTCTGGCCCTAATACAACCTCACGCAATAAAACCAGACCAAATGCCGGTTTAAAGTAAACCAGCGGGTGACGGTATTTTTCTGTAAGCATATCGGCACGGCTCATCATGGAAGGCGCCAATGAATCTTTCAGCAACGGTATAATTTCATCGGCGGGATTGCCTTTGCCCGGCGCATATTCGCCATCGCGTTTTGGCGCATATTCGCCCTTATTAAAATCATCGGCTGCGTACACATCAATAAAAGTATTAAAGCCTTCATCCATCCAGGCATAACGCCGCTCATCGCTGCCCACAATCATCGGGAACCAGTTGTGGCCAATCTCATGGGCCGTTACCCAATACAGTTCACCTGTTTTATCATGCCAGCCATCAAACACAATTCCGGGATACTCCATTCCGCCTGCAATGCCCGCTTCATTCACCGCAACAGGATAAGGATACACAAACCATTTTTCCGAAAAATATTCTATTGATTTTTTCAAGTATTCAGTTGCCCTGCCCCATGCATCATTGCCCGCACTTTCAACAGGATAAACGGACATGGCCAGACATTTTTTGCCGCCGGGCAAATTTACCTTTGCCGCATCCCACATATAAGCTTTCGATACGCCAAAGGCCACATCGCGTGTATTGTTCATCTTAAAATGCCAGGTAAGTGTTTTGTTGTTAAATGTTTTTTGAGCATCGCTGTTTACTTCATTTTCCGTCCTTATCATTATTGTTTTATCGCTGGCCCTTGCATCATTCAATCTTTTTATTTGTGCTGATGACAATACTTCCTGTTCATTCAGCAATTCGCCGCTGCCGGCCACGATCATACTTTCGGGTACTGTAACCGTGTAATCAAAATCGCCATACTCGCAATAAAATTCACCGCTGCCGAGGAAAGGCAGGCTGGCCCATCCGCTCAGATCATCATACACGCACATACGCGGGTACCATTGCGCTATTTCGTACACTTTTCCATTCTTTGTTGCATAGTAATCCGTTCTTCCGCCAAATGCGCCGGGAATTGTATATTGATAGCTGATGTGTATGGTAATGCTTTGTTTGGGCGGCAATGCATGGGCTAATCTTATCTGTAATCTTGTATCGGTAATAATATGATCTGCCGTTGTGCTTTTGCCTTTATATTCTGTTGCTATATTTTTAAATTCATACCCGTTGGTATGCATTTTCTTTCCACCCCAACCCGGTGTATAAAAGTTGGAACGGGCATCTTCTTTATACGTATTCTGATCAATCTCTAACCACAATGAAGGCAAAGAATCAGGGCTGTTATTGGTGTAGTAAATAGTTTCTGTGGCGGTTAAAATATTGGAAGCTGTATCAATAGCCGCTTTGATATTATAATCAGCTTTGTTTTGCCAGTACAATGGGCCGGGGGCGCCGTTTGCGGAACGAAATTCATTACCGTTCGTTGTAAAAAAATTCTGTGCAAACAATTCATGCGGATCATAAACAGATTGTTCAGTTGATTGGGCAAAAGAGCGCGCTGATAAAAAAATAACCGGTAATAACAGGATAGAATACTTCATCATGTTGCTGCTTATAACAAGTTTTAGAATGTTGCAATTTAAGAGAATTCAATTGACAACATCTTTATGAAACCATTTATCAGTTATAATGCATGCGTTGAAAGGTTAATCTTTCATGCCTGAAATACCTTATAGCGCTGTTGACGATAAGAATGCTTCAGGTTCTTCCGGGATTAGATTCTTTTTTATAATAATACCATTGCTGTCAAGCAAAAAATTAGTCGGAAATTGTGTAATTGATAGCCTGTTGGCAATTTTTCCATCTTCGTCCAAATACTGAGCCCAGTTAAGTTTTTTTTCAATAACCACTTTAGCCCAGATATTTCTGTCTTGCTTTTGGTCAACCGATATTCCAGCTATCTCAAATCCATTTTTTTTAAAGCGCTCATAAATCCGGGCGTATGTAGGAAATTCCTGCAGGCAAGGCGTACAGTGGCTAAACCAAAAATCTATCAGGACGTATTTGCTTATGCTTGTGGCGGGCGCATAAAGAACCGGCGCATAATTTTTGTTTAAAACCTTAATGTCAGGAAAAACACTTCCCAGGGCATGTTAAATCAGGCTCCTTAATAATCTCTAAACGGAAGCTTAATGGATACGTTGTGAAACCTTTAAAAGTAAATTTTCCATTAAGAATTTTGGATTGATATGATTCCTTATTACCGGGATAATAAATTGAACTCCCGGCAGGCAGTAATATGGCAATTCCTGTATCAATATCTGCTTTACCCAGGAGTTCAAAACAGGAGCTTTTAGATTGTGATCCTGCAATTGCAAATGGAAAAATAAAAGGCCAATAAAAGGCAGTTGATTACTTTCATAAAAATTCAAGGGATTAATTTTATGATTAACCTGCCTTGCAAAAATATACAAGCAATGCAGGAGGCAGAGTAATAAATTTTTCAGAAACATCGCATTGACTTAATTTCAGATTTGCAAAAAGACAACCTCATTCCGTACAATCTTAAGCATAGACCTTAAATAAAGAAGAAACAACCTGCTGAACAAACCCGTGCACTTGTAAACTTTAAACTTCCCCTCAATGCATCCTGTCTCCTCTCGCCTCCAGGTTTTCCATCACACCGGCTTCGTATGCCAGCCATTCCTGCCAGCGTTTGCGCACTTTTTCCTTATCCATGTACGTCTCCGCCAGTTCAATAAAGGTTACATAATGCCCGGCCTCGCTTTCCATAAAGCGGCGGTAAAAATTACGCAGGTAATCATCATTCAGGCCTTCGCTCAAACGTTTAAAGCGTTCGCAACTGCGGGCTTCAATCAGGGCGCATATTAAAAGCTTATCCAGCAGCCGGTCTTCTTCCCGGCCGCCCTTTGTTTCAAACTGCAGCAGCTTATTCACATATTCATCCTTGCGCTGTTTGCCCAGTTGCAGGTTGCGTTTGCGCAGTTCCTGCAGCACCAGGCGAAAATGTCCCCATTCTTCGGTTACAACAGGCGATAATTCATTCACCAGTTCAATCTTATCAGGATAACGTTGTATTAATGAAATACAGCTTGTGGCAGCTTTCTGCTCGCAGTAAGCATGATCGGTTAATATATCTTCCAGGCTGATGGCGGCAAGGTTCACCCAGCGCGGATCGGTGGGCAGGTGCAATCCCAATATATTTCTTTCGGCTTCATTCATACTGCAAATTTCTTTTTAAATTATAATAACTGACTAAAAATTTGAATACAGAACAGGCGTACCACATTCATATAATAAGCCTGCTGCTTCATAAAATCAGGTTAGCTGCCTGCTACCGGTCAGACGCTTAAAAAGCGTCAGACCGCGTCATATTTTCGTGATCCCATTTTTTCAGAATGTAACCACTGATTGCTTAAAAGCCTTGCTGCAAGCTGGTTTCAGGCCTGCAAGGGGGCGTGTGTTTATAGTGAATTTGAATATTGGATAGCTTTATCTAAAATATTCATTCAAAATGGGCGCATTTCAAATTTTCGCTCCATTCATAAATTTCCGGTCGGTGAGACACCAACCGGTAGCGGGCTCTACAGGCGGGTGTAACCACCCACCTGCGAAAATTTGAAATGCACCCTTGAAAATCGGCAACAATGTTTTTAATTGCATTTAAGTTAAATGCTTATAAATTTATTGCCATGAAAAAAGTTTATCTATCGCTTGCATTACTGCTATTTTACATATTCAGCATCCATGCACAAACCGTTATTCCCTTATACAATGGCGCGGCGCCAGGCTCTGAAAACTGGAACTGGGATGAAGCCAGGCAGGACAGCAATATGTTTAAAACGCCCATTATATACAATGTATCGCATCCCTCATTAACCGTTTACCTTCCTGATTCAGGAGCGCCCAAAACAAATACGGCGGTTATTATTGCACCGGGTGGCGGCTTTCATCTTTTATCCATTAACAGTGAAGGCGTTGATGTGGCCAAATGGCTTAATAAAAAAGGCATAACCTGCTTTGTATTAAAATACCGGCTGGTGCATAGCAAAACCAATAACCCCATACAGGATATGACGGACATGATAAACAAACGAAATGAAAACGATGAGGAAACAAAATCCGCAATACGTATGGCAATAGCTGATGGCCGGGAAGCAATAAGCTATGTACGCAAACATACTTCTGAATATGATATTGATGCCGGTAAAATAGGTATTATGGGTTTCTCTGCGGGTGGAACCGTTGCAGCAGCTTCTGCATTTAATTATACGGCTGATAACAAACCCGATTTTGTGGCCCCTGTATATGCTTTTTTTCCTGACAGCCTGCAAACAACTGTTGCCAATGACGCACCGCCCCTGTTCCTTACGGCTGCATCCGACGACCAGTTAAACCTTACGCCACATAGCATCAGCTTATATAATAAATGGCTTGCTTCAAAACATCCTGCAGAGCTGCATTTATACGTAAAAGGTGGCCATGGCTTCGGCATGCGCAAACAGGATATTCCAACCGATACTTGGATAGAACGTTTTGGCGACTGGCTGAGCGCGATGGATATTACAGAATCGGCACTATCGCCCAATACACAACAGGTAGCAGGAATGCAGGGCATGCTGAAAGACTGGCCCAATATAAAACGCTATGATGAAGCCAACCAGCAATTAAAGGCCATGCCGCCGGTTAAAGGCCGCGTGGTATTTATGGGCAACTCTATTACCGATGGCTGGATAAATACCGATCCTGATTTCTTCTCTCAAAACCCATATATTGACCGTGGTATAAGCGGGCAAACAACGCCGCAGATGCTGGTGCGTTTCCGGGAAGATGTAATTGCGCTGAAACCCGCAGCCGTAGTGATTCTGGCGGGCATTAATGATATAGCGCAAAACACCGGTTACATACGCCCTGAAGAAACTTTTGGCAATATTGTTTCAATGGTGGAGCTGGCCAAAGCCAATAATATAAAACCGGTTATTTGCTCCATAATGCCGGCTTATGATTTTCCATGGAGGCCCGGCCTGCAGCCCGCAGAAAAAGTGGTGGCCATTAATAAAATGCTGAAAGATTATGCAGATAAAAACCACATTGTATATGTTGATTATTTTTCTGCCATGGCCGATGAAAGAAAAGGCTTGCCGGCAAACCTGTCGAAAGACGGTGTGCACCCAACACTGGCAGGTTATAAGATAATGGAGCCATTGGTGCAGAAAGGCATTGCAGAGGCATTGAAGAAATAAAATAGATCATTATTGTCCGGCTAAAGTATTTTCTCTTGGGCTAAAGCCCTTTATGAGCCTGCTTTTTACTAACCCCAGACTTAAGTCTGGGGTTATATATCTGAAACCCTTGCATAATGGGCTTTAGCCAAGTTATCCGGACAACAATGAAAATAAATTTTATTTTGATGATTATGCTGTAATCAGCCCGGGAATGCTATTAAGCACGGTTGCGTCGCACCACTTGTGCTGCAGTTTTTCATGGCAGCTTTAGGTTTCAACTTCATAGTTCTTTAACTTAATTTCAACCTCGCTTACGCAGAAGAAATATATATAAGCGCTAATATAATTTCTGTTTCTATAAACTTAGAGGCGTCTTTGAAATTAAGCACTGATTGTAATAAAAAAAGTTCTTCGCCCGTCATTTCGACGAAGGAGAAATCTCTCGTATTTAAAGATGGGTTGAGCAATAACCATCAATTCAAAACTGGATATTTGCAACCTAAACTTCAGGAGATTTCTCAGTCGCATGAATGATTTGGGTAAAAGAAAATGTTTGTAGCAATGCTTCTTCGAAATGACGGCTAATATTTATACTAACCAATAACAATATTAAACCTCAATGCATCAAAATGATAACTCGGTTACTTATTTACCCTTTATTGCTATTCATCACGGCAACATCATTTGCCCAAACAAAACCGCCGGTTGTAAAAACAAAAGCAGGCATGGTTTCGGGCATAACAAAAGATGGCTTAAACATCTTCAAAGGCATCCCTTTCGCAGCCCCGCCTGTTGGCAAATTGAGATGGAAAGCGCCGCAGCCGGTACAACACTGGGCTGGCATAAGACAATGTGATACATTCAGCGCCAGCCCGATGCAGGCTTCGCCAGCGCCATTCAGCATGTGGAGTGAAGAATTTTTAATAAGAAAGGAACCCATCAGTGAAGATTGTTTATACCTGAATGTATGGACGAGTTCAACATCCGCCGGCAAAAAATTGCCGGTACTGGTTTGGATATACGGCGGCGGCTTTGTAAGCGGCGGCAGCAATGTGCCCATCTACGATGGTGAAGCCATAGCGAAGAAAGGGATTGTATTTGTAAGCATTAATTACCGGGTGGGCATATTTGGCTTCTTTGCCCATCCCGGGCTTACCAAAGAAGCTCCTTATCATGCTTCCGGCAATTATGGGATTCTTGATCAGATTGCAGCATTAAAATGGGTACAGCAGAATATCGCCGCCTTCGGCGGCGACCCGGCCAATGTAACCATCGCAGGCCAGTCTGCAGGCTCCATGAGCGTAAACGTATTGGTCGCCTCTCCCCTCGCCAAAGGCTTGTTCAGCAAAGCCATTGCCGAAAGCGGCGCAAACTTTTCGCGGCGCAATTCAAACAATAACCTTCAGCAGGCAGAACAGGAAGGCATAAAAACAGCAGCAGCACTGCATGCCACTTCTGTTGAGGCATTAAGAAAACTGCCGGCAACTGAACTGATGAAAGCGAATGCTATGCGCGGCGTCATTACAGATGGTTATGTATTGCCACAATCCATTGCAGGTATTTTTGCTTCAAACAAAGAAAATAAAGTATCCCTTTTAACCGGCTGGAACGAAAACGAAGGCTTCACCTCAGGCCCTTTAAAAAATGCAGCGGATTACATAAAACAAATACAACAGCAGTATGGTGAAAAAGCAAAAACAATTTTGCAGTATTATCCTGCTACCAACGATTCTGTCGCTGCAGCTTCGCAATATAACCTTACCAGCGATATGATTTTTGGCGTGCAGAATTACACCTGGGCAAACATAACAAGCGAAAAAGGCAATAAGGTTTATGTGTACCGCTTTACCCGCAAAGTGCCGGGCGTTGGCGAATATGCAAAGTATGGCGCCTTTCATACAGGCGAAGTGCCGTATGCTTACAACAACCTGCAGTTTGTAAACCGGCCCTGGACGGCAACAGATCACAAGCTTGCAGATGTTATGAGTTATTACTGGGCCAACTTTATAAAAACAGGCGATCCCAACGGCAGCGGCCTGCCTGCGTGGAAAGTATATAATACAAATGATAAAGCGGCAATGATATTAGGCGATATGCAACAATCGCAGCCATTGCCCAATTCAGCACGCCTGGATGCTTTATATTTAATTTTGAAAGCGCAATAAATTCATTCACCCAAAAAAACGATCGTTATGCTACAAAGAAGAAAGTTTATTAAACAAACAACGGCTGCCGCCACAGCAGGCTTGCTGCTGTCAAAGAATGTACATGCTTTTTTTGAATTGAAAGATATGCCACCGGTTGGCCTGCAGCTCTTTACTTTTTTTAATATTATTGATGAAGATGTGCCCGGCACATTAAAAAAGATTGCGGATATAGGTTATAAAGAAATGGAATCTGCCTTCAGCAAGAAGGGCGGTTATTATGGCATGCAGGCAACAGCCTTTAAATCACTGGTTGAAAGTTTGGGCATGGCATGGAGATCGCATCATGTTTTAGGCGCGCCGTTCAAGCTGCCGCCAGGTTCAAAGATGCCAACAGATGCCAGCGGCAAACCCATCACCATTCCACCCATGAAAAATTTAAAAGATAATATGCAGGAACTGGTAGATGATGTGGCGGCTGTTGGCCTGCCTTTTTTGGTTTGCGCCAATACACCCATCAGCACAACGGAGGATATAAAAAGCTCAATTGAAGTATTGCAAAAAACCGGCGAAGCCTGTAAGAAAGCCGGCATACAGTTCTGCTATCACAACCATGATGCAGAGTTTAAAATGGTGGATGGCAAGGTGCCCTATGAAATGATGCTGAATGAATTGGATAAAGATAATGTGAAGTTTGAGCTTGATCTTGCCTGGGCCATAAAAGGCGGCGTAAACCCGGTTGACCTGTTCAATCATTATCCCGGCCGGTTTCCTTTGTGGCATGTAAAAGACCTGGATGCCGGCCGTGAAAATATTATGCCGGTGGGCGAAGGCACGATTGATTTCAAACCCATATTTGCCGCAGCTTCTACTGCCGGCATGCAACATTTTTTTGTGGAGCATGATATGCCAAAAGATGCCTACGCAAGCATTACGGCAAGCATAGCCAATTTGAAGAAGATGCTGGCATGATTCTTTATTCCTGTGGCCAAACCGCTATCGCAGGCCGGACAGATATAAGGCGCATTTCAAATTTTCGCTTCATACGCGGCACTCCGGTCGGTGAGACACCATAGCCGTCAACTTAAGAAATATGAGCTATAAAATACCCCGAATGGGGTCTAATTTGAATAGCCATCGGTTGCACCGATGGACAAAT
>NZ_JASGEX010000075.1:0-3213 GCF_047606085.1 Parafilimonas sp. | reverse complement strand
CGAAAATATTACAGCAGCCTGCTTTTGAGTCCCTCGTTTGTTTTTTAAATAGTCCGCTATCCGAAAACGCGTCTCTTCCTGCGCTGCTTTATTCTTACGTTTCTTATTTGCCATACGCAAATATACATAATAAGAACTAAATTATGTCCTTATTAATAAATCAGACCCCATTCGGGGTATTTTATAGCTCATATTTCTTAAGTTGACGGCTATGGTTGACACCCGCCTGTAGAACCCGCTACCGGTCGGTGTCTCACCGACCGGAATGCCGCGTATGAAGCGAAAATTTGAAATACGCCCTAACTAAACGACATTGATTGAATAGTGAATATTTTTGATTCACTACTCGCTATATCCACTACATATTACTATTAACGTATCTCTGGCCCGATATACCTGAGATGAGCCGTTGGCATGGATGGCGGGCATGCTAAGAAGTTAAGCTTTGCCATATTACATCATATACTTCGGTTGGCTGGATTTTCTCTTTGGCCAGGCTTTTATCCGTTATAATCAGGGGATGATAGGCGGCAGGTATGTGCATGCTTCCATGCGATCCTTTTACTAAAGTTGCATCGAGCGGGATAACATCCATTACATAGCGAAGGCCGATCTTCTTTCTGAAAAGTTTATAGGCTGCACGTAATTTCGAGCTCATAAACATTTCAACCGGGTCATATCCCGGCTTTTTATGTATTTCAACCGTGCGGGCATAATCGGGCGCCCTGCTGTCATCCAGCCAGAAATAATAAGTGAACCAGCTTTCCTTGTTTGCCACAAGCAGGAGATCGCCTGACCGCTCATGATTGATATGGTATTTTGCCTGTGCTTCTTTATCTAAAACCAATTCAATGCCTTCTGTTTTTTCTAAAATATTTCTTGTTTTAGTTATAGCTGATGGATCATTAATATAAATATGTGCTGCCTGGTGATCGGCAACTGCAAATGCTTTAGAAGCGCCTGCATCAAGTAATTCCAATCCTCTTTCGGTACGCACCTGTAATAAATCATGTTTACGCAGGATGCGGTTTATGTGAATGGGATTGTTTACCGGTACAATACCATATTCTGAGAGCAGTATGATGTTTGTATTTTTCTTCTCATAAAATTCTACGAGCTGCTTTACCACCCGGTCTGTGTCATGCAGGTCTTTTGATATTTTTGTGAAATCAGGCCCGGATTTTTGAAGGCAATAATCAAGATGGGGTAAATAGATCAAGGTTAAGGTGGGATCATAGCGGTCATCTGTGTACATAGAGGCATCAGCAATCCATTGTGTGGATTGAATGCCTGCCCCCGGCCCCCAGAATTGAAAAAGCGGAAACCGGCCAAACTTATCCTGCAATTCATCGCGTAAGCCGGCAGGAGAAGAATAACAATCCGGAATCTTCCTGCCATCAGCCAGATAGTTTGGCCTTGGCGTTACGGAATAATCAGCAGATGAATACATATTGTACCACCAGAACATTTGAGAACAGGTGAAGTGCGGATCTGCTTTTTTTGCCCTTTCCCAGATTTTTTCTGCCTGTACCAGTTGATTGGATTGTTTCCAGAACTTTATTTCACAATCTTCCCTGCTGTACCAGCCATTCCCAACGATGCCATGCGCTGCCGGAAATTTACCTGTAAGATAAGTTGCCTGCACGGAAGTGGTTACCGCCGGCAAAACGGGATCAATGAGCGATACATTTTTTTTTGAGGCGTATTCCTTAAGAAATGGCATGTATTCTCCTATCAGATTAGAAGAAAGGCCAACTATATCAATAACAACAGTTTTATTCATGTTTTCTTGCTACTTATGATAATACTTGTTTTACCCAGTCAAGCTCACGAATGATTGATTCCTGCAAAGGCAGCTTCAGCTCCTGTGGAAGCACTTCCCAGGTATAGGTCTCTGCTTCGAGATGATGGGTAAATCTCTTTTGTTTTTGTATGTTTAAAACCTGTATAATATCACTGCGGGTTGATTGCAATAATCCGAAATCATCTGCAGCAATTGGAACATGAAAATGTGCCCGCCATTCAACAACTGATTTGTTATTATAATCATCAAGCGCTTCCGGCAGATCGGGATAACGCAGCAGACCGCCGTTATCTTTTTTTGCAACCACCTGGTGCAGGTAAACCGGTTCATTAAATTTTTCAAACGCTTCTTTAATATTTTTTCTTTCTTCGCTATCGCTGCCCATTTCTTTTTTCAAAGCGGCGCTGATCTGTATTTTGCCCACCCTGATTCCCTTTTCCTCTAACCTGTTAATCTCTTTTTCATGGTCTTCATATCCAACGGCAAAATGACAAACATCATAACACAAACAAAGGTGCTTCTTCAATAAGGCGATTGCTTTATCGTTGCCGGCATCAAATTTTTGCATAAGCCTTTTTATTCCCGCCTGCATAAGTTCTCCTTCAAACCATTCAATAAATTCATCGCCCGTTTCTAAAATGCCGTCTGGTTCAGGTTCTATATCAAGGTGCATGGTTTTTCCCTGCGCCGATTGCTGAATTAAGTATTCTACCACATCCAGTATATTATTTGTTGCTGTTTCCCTTTTGGCTTTCAATTCCCCGGGTGAAAACCGGCGCCTGTAACCCAGCGGTGAGGTGGATATGCCGCCATCCATTCCTTCGGGCAGCAACGCTTTCAAAATATCAAACAGCCGTATAGTATATGCAACCCGCTCCCTGGTTGTCCAGTCGGGTGTATGCACATTATCCTTCACGCTTGTGCGGTGAAAGCCGCCATAAGGAAAGCCGTTCATGGTGAACACATAGGCCCCCTCCTTATGCAGCCATTTTTTAAAATCCCCGAGATTTTCTTCGTGCAATAGATCAATACTGGCTTCATTTGACAGGCGAAGCCCGATGCCCATTGCATTGCCCGGTGAAATTTTTTCTTTTATCGAAGGAAAGAATTTTTTTAATGCTTCAAAATGATCTTTCCAGCTTTCACCTGCGTGAATATTGGTGCAATATGTTAAATGGCCAAACGATGTTTCCATGTATCTTGATGTAAAAATGATGAGCAAGGCCGCAATGCTGCTGTTGATTGTTCGCCCTGTGCTCTTATAATACTGCGTGCATGTATAGTGCGCAAGGGATAAATTAGTGAATAATATTTCCTTGTCAGACCTCACCCCCAGCCCCTCCCGAATGGTCGGGACAAGTTCTCCAAAGGAGAGGGGAGCTAAAACCGAACAACACAAAATCACTTTT
>NZ_JASGEX010000074.1:0-13482 GCF_047606085.1 Parafilimonas sp. | reverse complement strand
CTGATGTAAAAAAAGTAAAAATCAATAATACCTGGCATCTTAATGAATATACAGCAGCCGCAAAAAAACTTATGCAAGCTTTAGACATTAACATATAATACGTACATTTTTCCAGGTTAGGGGTTAATATACCTTACTGCTGCGTAACAGGATAACCTTTATTTATCCAGTCTATTTTAAGATTATCAGGCAGGTTTAAAAGATAAAAACCGGTAAACTTCATTTGCTTTAAAGCATCAATTGCAGGCCGCACATTGGGGCAATGCTCATAAGGGCAGCAGCCGCAGTAAACAACAATCTTTGCATCCTTATTTAAAGCGCTTAACTGCGCTTTAAATTTATCCATATTCTCCTGCTCGCTTACCATGCCCACGTTTATTGCCCCGGGTATGGTATTAAAAGGCCCAACGCTGATAATGGTAACATCTTTTGGATTGTTTTTTATAATGCCAGCCAGTTCCGATGGCTGCATCAGTTGTTTATCCGTCCAGTTTACAGGGTTCTGGGCATTTGAATGAATGGCATAAATTGAAGGGAACAGCAGCAGGCATGCTTTTATGAATAATGATTTTTTCATTAAAGAAGTTTGGTTCAGCATCGTAAAATATTTTTCCATACAGCAAAGGTATTGCCGCTGCTTAATTATCTGCATCTTTAATTGCCGGCCTTGTATCGTTTGCATCCCGCTTTTCATATTCAATTTTAAAATCGCTCAGATCCGGCTTGTATTTTCTTTTGCGCCTTAATTCATAGTTGTAAATAGTTTGGCCGAGCTGGTACATAAACGGATGACCAACTGTTTCAACATCGTATTTGTTATCATTCAATATTCCATCGCTGTTCACATATACGGTTGCGGCCAGCATGAACTCAACTTTGTTTTTAAAATCAACAATGTAAGATGCATCAATTAAAAAACCATACGCCCATCCCACTTTATTAAATACACGAATATTTGAAGGCATTGCATGATGCAAACTGTCCTGGAAGAAAAATTTCACATAGCTGTCGTAATACTGGCTCGTATCATATTTGGGATAATTTGTTTCTGAAGGATATTGCGATAAGAATTGTTTAAGAAAAGCATAATCGCCTTTTGCAAGATTAAACCTTTGCCTTTCTGGAACTGATAAAGGAAATACAATGGATTGCAGTATCTGCTGTAAATCTTTTAAAGGAAAATTGTTCACTTTTGTAAAATCTATCGGTTCGTTTATCAGGCTGTCATTACTGTCATAATGAGCGTTTCCAATTTTTACGGTATGTGAAAAATCAAAAGAATCGGTGTTGTATTGCATGGGCTGATGATAAATTGCTGTACCATCTTCATTTATAAAATCAATAGGGTTTGTATGCCGGTTTTCATCATCCGTATAACCCATAAATTCCCTTGTTATCCTTGTGCTGGCATAACCCTTTGCATGCAGTTCCCGGTTAATGGCCTGCTGGCCCACAAACTGGTACATACGGTTGTAAGCATCATTGTCACTTATTAAAAATGCTTTTCTTATAAACTGTGCAATTGATGGATAATTTGTTTCTGCCGTACTATCATGCAATTCTTTTTCCTGCCGCGGATAAGCGCTGTCGAATTGCATAGATGTAAACTTGTTTACACCTGCAATGCCCATTTCATTCAGCTTCTCTAACGATAAGGCTGCCAGCGGTAGTTTTACAGTTGACGCCGGATTGAAATAGAATAAGGAATCAACATTAAAATAATAATTTGTAAAGGAAGGTTTATTGTTTTTGTCGCGGTTGATCTGCGTATAGATTATTTGCAGGCGGTATGCCTCCGGATGTGATAAAACCAACTGGAAAAGGCTGTCTTTGTTGGCTGATAAAATGTTGCGAAGTAAGGCGTCAGTTTTGGGCTGCGCTTCTGCACTATTAAAACATACAACCGAAAAAATGATTAAAGCCGCCGAAACTAAATTTTTCCTGCTCATAATATTTGCTTTAGTTACCATTGCCGTATTTACGTACTTACATATATAGCTTACCCCGTTTCCAGGCAAACTGCATAAACTTATTTCAATAAACCCTTTATCTCATTCAGCTTCATCAATGCTTCAACAGGCGTTAAACGGTTGATATCAATATTGTCAAGCAGTTCTCTTATAGAGGCAAATGTAGCAGAATGTTCATCAAATATGGAAAGCTGCATTTGTGGCGCCGCAATCTTTTTGGTATTGATGTGATGGCTTCCCTCCTGCTTTGCTTCCAGTTGTTTTAAAACATCGTTGGCGCGGTCAATCAGCAGCGGCGGCATGCCGGCCATCTTTGCTACATGAATACCAAAACTGTGCGTGCTGCCGCCGGGCGCCAGCTTTCTTAAAAAGATGATCTTGTTGCCAATCTCTTTATTAGTGATATGATAATTTTTGATACGTGAAAACTTATTTTCCAGTTCATTCAGCTCATGATAATGCGTGGCAAATAATGTTTTTGGAGCACAGGCTGAATGATGTAAAAATTCGGCAATGCTCCAGGCAATGGAAATACCGTCGTAAGTAGATGTTCCCCGGCCGATCTCATCCAATAATATTAAACTGCGTTGCGAAATATTATTGATGATGCTGGCCGTTTCGTTCATCTCCACCATAAAAGTGCTTTCGCCGCCGCTTAGATTATCGCTGGCGCCCACACGGGTAAAAATCTTATCTGTCAGCGGGATTTTTGCTTCATCTGCCGGGACAAAACTTCCGATATGCGCAAGCAGGGTTATAAGCGCCGTTTGCCGCAGCAATGCGCTTTTACCGCTCATGTTCGGGCCGGTAAGAATAATGATTTGCTGCGCAGCAGGGTCAAGCAAAATATCATTCGGAATATATGCTTCGCCCGCGGCCAGGTTTCTTTCTATAACAGGATGGCGGCCGGCCTTTAATTCAAGCTCAAAGCCATCATGCAGTTGCGGTTTTTTATAATTGTATTGAATGGCATTTTGTGCAAAACAACACAGGCAATCAAGCATGGCTAAAACACTTCCGTTGTTTTGAATGGGCGCAATAAAATCCTGCAGTTCGGTTATAAGCTTATCATACAGCCCGGCTTCAAGCTGCAATATCTTATCTTCTGCGCCGGTTATTTTTTCCTCATATTCTTTTAGCTCCGGCGTTATATAACGCTCTGCATTGGCCAGTGTTTGTTTTCTTATCCACGAGGCCGGCACTTTATTTTTATGCGGGTTGGTTACTTCAAGATAATAGCCAAACACATTATTGAAACCGATCTTTAAAGTAGTAATACCTGTTTGCTCCGTTTCGCGCTGCTGAATGTTTATAAGATATTGTTTGCCGCCGCTGGCTATGATCCTTAGTTCATCAAGCGCTGCGTCAACACCATTTTTTATAACACCTCCTTTACTCACTGCGACCGGCGGCGTTTCATTAATCTCATTAAAAATTTTCTCCGCTATATAATTACAGGGATTGATCGCTGCGCCTAATCTTTTTACATATTCATTATTGGCATTGCTGCATAGCGTTTTTATTTGTTCGGCATGCTGCAAGCCTTTTGCAAGATGCATTACATCGCGGGGGTTAATTTTCCTGCCGGGGATGCGGGCCACCAGCCTTTCAATATCACCGCATTGTTTTGTCAGTTGCTGCAACTGCCTGCGCAAATCGGTCTGAAGAATTAAATATTCAACAGCGTTTAATCTTTCATTTATTTTATTGATGTCTTTCAAAGGCAGCAGCAGCCAGCGTTTCAGCAGGCGGGCGCCCATGGGACTCACCGTATTATCTAATACTTTTAATAAGCTTAACTGCTGGTCATTCGCCGTGTTTAATAATTCAAGGTTGCGGATGGTGAAGCGGTCCATCCATAAATAATCCTCTTTTTCCAGCCTTTGAATATTGGTGATGTGCTGCAGGTTAGGATGTTCTGTTTCTTTCAGATAATGCAGCACTGCGCCTGCCGCAATAATGCCGCAATGCAGGTTCTCAATGCCAAAACCTTTTAAAGAATGGGTTTGAAAATGCTTTAAAAGATTTTCCGTTGCAAAAGTTTCATCAAAAATCCATGCATCCAAAGTATAGGTATAAAACCTGGCTCCGAATTTTTCTTTAAATACTTTTTGGTTATTGCGCTGGTAAATTACCTCGGCCGGCTTTAAGGTTTGCAACAGTTTATCGGCATATTCCTGGTTGCCTTCCGCCACAAAAAATTCCCCGGTTGATATATCGAGAAACGCCATACCGAACACATCTTCACTGCTGAAATGAATGCCTGCTAAAAAATTATTGCTGTTGTGCTCCAGCAGTTTTTCATTGGTAGCAATGCCGGGCGTTACCATTTCCGTAACACCGCGCTTTACAATGCCTTTGGCCGCTTTGGGGTCTTCCAACTGGTCGCATACGGCAACGCGGTAACCGGCTTTTACCAGCTTGTGCAAATAGGTATCCAGCGCATGGTGCGGAAAACCTGCCAGCTCGCTGGCGCCACTTGCCGCTCCATTATTCCTTTTGGTTAATGTAATACCTAAAACCTGTGAAGTGATAATGGCATCTGTGCCAAACGTTTCATAAAAGTCTCCCACGCGAAACAACAAAATGGCATCCGGGTATTTTTGTTTGATTGCCTTGTGTTGCTGCATTAACGGAGTATCGTCAGAGCCTTTAGCCATGAGGGCAAATATAGCGTCAATCGGCAATCGTGAAACGCGAATATGAACACGGACTTATGCACATTTTGCCCGAAGAAAGGTTGGTTTGTTAAAAAGTTGACTGGTTGATTTGTTGAATAGTTGATAAGTAGGTTTACTTAATAAAAGCCTATTTTTATTTAAATGAAATTGCCAATTAATTGCCCAAGTTGTGACAATGCTTTATCCGTTACCACATTGCAATGCAATAACTGCGGCACGCAGGTGAGCGGCAAATATGATTTGCCGCTGCTGCTAAAATTAACGCAGGAGGAACAGGATTTTGTGCTTGGTTTTTTTATTACAAGCGGAAGTATTAAGGAAATGGCTTTACAGCAAGGCGTAAGTTATCCGACAATGCGTAATAAACTGGATGATTTAATCGCTAAACTAAAACAACTTCAACATGAAATTGAATAAGCTGATAAACCCTTTTGCCTATTTCTCAGAAAAGAAACTCCTACTCACAGGCCTGATATTTTTTCTTTTAGCTGGGGCCGTCTCTTATTTATCAGGCGTTGCCAATACAGGTGTTTTCAAAATTAATTGGGTAAAAATTTCTTTGCCCGAAAATTATGGAGTGCTTGCAACAGACATCATTTGTCCTGCGGTTTTATTATTTGTTACCGGTAAGTTCATCAATAACAAAACAAGGTTTATTGATGTTCTTAGTACAACGCTTGTTGCCAGAATTCCTTGCTATTTCTGTATTGTATTATCAGGTATGAGTTTTATGAAAAACCTTAACAGCCTGATTAAAGCAAACCAGGAAATGGCTCTTGCAAACACAAAGGCTATGCTTATGTTCAGTCTGCTGGGGTTTGTTATCCTGCTCTTTTTAGTTTGGTCTGTAATATGGTTTGTAAACGGGTTCAAGACTTCTGTTCATGCAAGCAAATGGCAGCATTACGTGCTTTTTGCTATTGCATTAATTTTTTCAGATATTTTTTCACGTCTTATCAACTATCATCTTTTTAAATAAGAAATCAATATGAAATCAATATGAAATCAATATGAAATCAATAATTACACTTTTCTTTTTATTCTCTGCAATGATATTTGGTAATCAGGTGCATGCACAAATTACAGGAACCTGGCAGGGAATGCTGCAGGTACAGGGTACGGAAATCCCGCTTGTATTTCACATTACAAAAGACGGTGAAATCTATATGGGAACAATGGACAGTCCGAATCAGGGTGCAATGGGCATAAAATTAGACAGCGTAAATTTTGAGCATGATTCTTTAAGTGTTTTTTATAAAGCATCCGGAGGGATAAAATATAAAGGTGAATTAAAAGATACTTTAATTAACGGCACTTACTCACAGGGAAATTTTTCTTTTCCGCTGCAATTAAAAAAAATCAGTGACAGCAGTAAAGTTGCACTAATCCGCCCGCAGGAACCCAAACCGCCATTTCCTTACACAATTGAAGATGTAAGCTTTAAAAATTCTGAATCAAATCTTAAAATCGCAGGCACATTAACACTTCCACCTAATTCAAAAAACCCGCCCATTGCCGTGATGATAACTGGTTCGGGGCAAGAAGACAGGAATGAAGAACTTTTTGGGCATAAGCCGTTTTGGGTGATTGCCGATTATTTTGCCCGCAACGGCATTGGTGTTTTACGTGATGACGACAGAGGTATTGGCGGTTCGGAATCAGGCGATCTGACTCATGTAACTTCGGCTGATTTTGCAACCGATGTACATGCAGCAATTGATTTTTTACAAACAAAAGGTTATACGAATGTTGGACTGATTGGCCATAGCGAAGGCGGCATGATTGCACCGATGGTTGCTTCACAAAGAAATGATGTGAAGTTTATCATAATGCTTGCAGGGCCTGGCGTTTCAGGCGACAGCATTTTAACAGAACAGGCCTATCTCGGGGCAAAAGCTGAAGGCGTATCTGAAAATATTGCAGCGTCCAATGCTTCTTTTTTACGAAAAACAATAGAATTTATTAAAAATTATAATAGCGATAGTTTGTATGCTGCTGTAGGTAATTATATGGACACCGCTGTTTTACGACAGCCCATGTTTGGTTCATTATCACAAAGCCAACGGGAATCAATAAAAGTTCAGCAAGCAAAAACACTTACAAATCCATGGACGCTTTACTTCATAAAATATAACCCGGCGCCGGCATTAGAAAAAACCCAATGCCCTGTTCTGGCTTTAAACGGCACGCTTGATATGCAAGTGCCTTGTAAAGAAAATCTAAACGCTATAGAAAAAGCATTGAAAAAAGGAGGTAATCAACATTATAAGATCATGCCCATGGAAGGCCTCAATCATTTATTTCAACACGCAAAAACAGGTGGAGGATCCGAATACGGAAAAATAGCCGAAACTATTAGCCCGCAGGTGTTGGAAATAATGAAAGACTGGATTCTTCAGAATTACAAATGAAGTTTATCAGCTACTTCTCTACCACCTGCAGCAACACAGGCTTCTTCTTCTCATCCAGCCAATGAATTAACTTCAGCATATTTTCTTTGGCCATGGCTGTGCAGCCGGAGGTTGGCGTGTTCTCGTCGCTCCATACATGCAGGAAGATGCAGGAGCCATTACCGGCAACGGCCGGATTGCTGTTATACAAAACCCAAACACCATATTCATATTGGTTGCCGGGCAGTTTCATGTGCTCAAAGCTGTTGAAATCTTTTGCAGCCGTATCAGAAAGGATCAATTGGTTATAATAACGGGAGCTAACATCATCCACACAGTAAAAATTAGAATCAACCTGCACAAAAGGCATTTTTAAATTTTCAAGTTTATGATAACTGAAAACCTTCCACAGCTTAAAAATCCCGGACGGTGATTTGCCGTCGCCTTCATGTTTTACGGGAAGCGTATCATTAAAAGAAATTGCTGCATTCACATCTTTCGCCAAACCTGAACGGCCAACGGTTACAGGGAAAGAATCAACAGATTCCCACGGCTTGTTATTGTGCTTTCTTTCATACAAAAACATCTTTCCCTTAATTGAATTGGCAGCAGGTGTTTTTACAAAAAGCACCTGGTTGCTGGTTTGGAGATAGTGATTAAAAGAGTGGATTGTTTGCGCTTTGACAAACATTACCAGTATGCAAAAGAATAAGGTCAGGACATGCTTCATCGCTTTTGTTCACTATGTATTTTAATATTTAAACTTAGCCGGATTTTGTTTCATACCCCAAAACAATAATATTTCCATTTGTTTGCTGCGGGGTTTATAATGATAGACAATTTGAGTGTGCTTATCTAAATGCCAATTCGCACATTTTTTCTTTTTATTGAAGGACGGCACATTTCCGGATAGCGTTTTAAAGTTGCAATCATTTTCGAAGTACGGGTTACAAATTGTGCAGCTTCTTTTTCGGACCAATATACCTGCAGGTAATTAACAATTTTATCAAAAGACTTCTTTGCAATAGCTGTCCATACAACATGCTGCACTATTTCTTCAGCCATTTCTGATATTTTTTCATCACTTCTTCGTGGGCAGTAAGTTTACCTTCTTTCACTTCTTCCAACGCTTTATCAATCATTTTTTGTTGCTCTTCACCAATTTTCTCCCACCAGTCTTTTTGCTCTTCCATAAAAGTTTTTACCACAGTTAATACTGTCTTTTTTTGCTTTGTATTTAACTGTGGTAAATGCCGGATTATTTCTTCATCTAAAGATTTAGCTGCATTCATGACATACGATTTACACAAAAATAAAACAATCGTGCGTGAGCCCTCTAAAATATTCGAAACGCACTACCGCCAATCCCCGATTCCCAAATTCCGATTTTCAATCAGGCAGCTATTCAACCATCACACGGCATCCCCCTTTTCATAACACACCCGGCACCTGGGCTCATATACATCTAATTCGCCAAGCACTACCTGCCCGCTTTGCTTTGTTTTTCGGTACGACCTGCTGGCAATATTGCCGCAATGCACACATATCGCATGCAGTTTGGTAATATAATCGGCTGTAGCCAGCAGTTGCGGCACAGGGCCGAACGGCTTGCCTTTAAAATCCATATCAAGCCCGGCAACAATTACACGGATGCCGGCTAAGGCAAGCTGCTCGCAAACGCTTACAATGCCGCTGTCAAAAAACTGCACCTCGTCAATGGCCACCACATCCGCATCATCTGCCAGCAGCAGGATATTCTGCGAATGTTGTACAGGCTGCGCCGTAAGGGTAGTTTCATCATGGCTCACCACATTATTTATATCGTATCTTGTGTCAATGGCCGGTTTAAATATCTCTGCTTTCAGGTGGGCAATACGGGCCCGCTTCAGCCTGCGTATCAGCTCTTCTGTTTTGCCGCTGAACATAGAGCCGCAAATCACTTCAATCCATCCCCGTTTCTCTCCTTTTATATGAGGCTCAATAAACATCGAAATAAAATTTAACTTTACACCGTTATTCCATAACCTAAAGCTTTCAAATATAGATATCTTATGGAAAAAGCAGGCTTATTAATAACACGTTTGCTCGAACTGTATAATAACAAGGCAGGTAATGAACAATTGCGCATTACAGCACAATTGCTTTTGTCGGAACTTGAAAGGGTGGCAGAAAAGGAACAGCAGGGCGGCGAAGCGATTGCCGTATTTTTTCCGGCAGCGCGTGGCATAGCCCATAATGAAGCTGCAGCAGCCACCATAACTGTGGAAGCACCCACACCCGAACCGGTAATGCATAAGCAGCCGGAACCGGTTAAGGCCCCGGCCACCGAACCTGTACCCACGCCCCGGCTGGCGCCGGTGAATGAAGAAGATGATCCTGATTATTTTAACCCGATGACAGAAATACCTACCCTTGCGCTGAAACAACAGGAGATAAACGAAACCATGGCGCAGCAGGAAAGCCTGAACGACAGGCTGAAACAATCTTCAGCCCATAAAGAAGTGGGGAACAATATAAGCGGCGGCCCAATAAAAGACCTGCGCAGGGGCATTGGCATTAACGACCAGTATCTTTTTATTAATGAGCTGTTTCGTGGTGACCAAACCATGTACGACCGCAGCATTAAAACCATCAACAGCTTTAATATTTATGGCGAAGCGGAATTATGGATTAAAAGGGAACTGAAATTAAAACTGGGCTGGAATGAGAACGGCCATGCCTCTCTGTTATTTGATCAACTGGTAAGAAGGCGGTTTTCCTGAATATATTGCAGTATAACACCTGTGGCGCCTGCATTGCTTTTTACATAGGCGCCTGCTATGCGGCAGGCATCTGTATATAAACTTTCATCCTCCAGCAGTTCGTTTAATTCATCTTCCAGCTCAATGGCATCTTCCACATCAAATGCGCCGCCTTTATCTATAAGCTGTAAAGCCTCGTAAAATTTATCGAAAGCCGGCCCGAACAAGACAGGCTTATAATACACTGCCGCTTCAAGTATATTGTGAATGCCATTATTGCCAAAACCACCGCCTACATAACATATAGCTGCATACCGGTATAAAAATTTAAGCGTGCCTATATTGTCAATGATCAGGGTATTGATATCAGCCGGCAAAGGCTGGTTACTGATAGTCTTTTTATATTCAGAAAACAGTATGGAATGTTTGTAAAGCTTAACGCATTCTTCAAGCCTTTCCCTGCTTATATCATGCGGTGCAATAATAAACCGCAGTTCGGGATGGGTGTTGGCAAAATGGTCAAGCGCCTCGTCATCATCGGTCCATGTGCTGCCCGCTACAATCAGTTTTTTACCATCAATAAAACTTTCAATTTCCGGGAATGGCCTAACTTCATCCGCTACTTCCAAAACGCGGTCAAACCTTGTATCGCCGGAAACTGTTACATTACTGATATTGATTGACTGCAATAGTTTTTTTGAATCTTCCGTCTGCACAAAAAAATGCGTAAAGAAAGCAAGCATTTCTCTTTGCAGCTTTCCATACCATTTAAAAAAGGAGAAGCCGGGGAAGAAAATGCCAGATACCAGTATGAGCGGAATGCGGCGCTCATTCACCTCTTTCAAATAATAGTACCAGTATTCATACTTTACAAACACAACAAGTGAAGGATGGATTAATTGAACAAATTGTTTTGCGTTTTGCCTTGAATCAATAGGCAGGTAAAAAATATAGTCGGCTACCCTGCTGTTTTTCTGCACTTCGTAGCCCGACGGGGAAAAAAAGGTCAATACCAGCTTATAGGAAGGATATAATTGCCTGAATTTCTCCAGCAACGGCCGTCCCTGTTCAAATTCGCCAAGCGAAGAACAGTGCATCCATATTTTTAAGGATGCATCGCCCGAAACAGCATTACTTATCTTATCGAAAACATTTTTTCTTCCTTTAACCCACAACCTGGCTTTTTCATTAAATGGCGATATCAGGGCGGCGCCAGGCGGATAAAGCTTTATAAAAATGTTGTAGAAAAATGTAAACATGTAAAACAAAAAATAAAATTATCATATATGGCATTTATGCCGACGATTATTTAAACAATCATCTTCACATTTTATGTACACAAAAAAAATCGCCTCAATAAAATGAGGCGGTTTTTGCTTATATAGGATTTATATTTGTTTTTTTCCTGCTATCGCTTTAATGGAATCCTGAAGCGCAATGCTTTTGCAGCAGCCAGTTGTTTTAATTTATCTGCTGCAGCCGCATGATCTGTTACCATCATATCATGCAAAACTTTTAAGCCTCGGGTTTACTGGTTTTGTTTGGGCTATTTTGCTTAATTCAATTTCTGTCATGCCTGCATTAGCCACATATACCGCCCATTTTGCATCCTGTTCTGATGCCGGCGCTGAAGACATGGCGGATGAGCTGCTATCCGGCAGCATGCTGTCATTCATATTTTGCGCGCTGTCAAACACTGTCTTTATTAGAAGGGCTGTTATTACAGGCAGCAAAAATACCCAGGCAGCCCATACAAAAAACACCTATTGTTTTTTTCATAAAATATGGTTTAATAAAATAATTAAGTCAGCGTAATGGTTTCAAATGCCAGGCCACAAGTTTTCAACGGTATATGTTTTTTAAGTTATTGTGTTATGTAGGTATTTTTACTCCACGTACAATCAATAAACGTCTTAACATTAGGCTCTTATTAACCTCCTGCGGAAAACAGCCTGTGGCATCGTTTTCGTACCTTTCAAATAAAAATTTAACTTCTGGTTTGCAGGATTCAGAAAAAGACAAAGCAAAGCTTCAGCCTGAAGAAACAACGATTGATTTGCCCGATGTAAAAGATATTCCGGGACAGGAAAATGTGCATGTGCCTGAACTGCGCGCAATGGCTGATACAACTATTTCAAGCGATGATGAAGAAGGCGTGGGCGTTTTTGGGGAAGACAATGCTGATTATGCCAGCGAACGTTTACCAATAGGGGAAGAAATTGATGAAAGTGATCTTATAATTTTAAGCGGAGAAGAGCCTGAAACAACACCGGATGAGGCGAACGGAAAAGATGATGAAGATATTATATCAGCGCCATCAGGAGATGATGCCTATGTAACGGAAGATGAAAAAATTGCGCTGGAACGAACAGAGCAAATGGATACGCAGGATAATGAAAACCTGTTTGAATCAGAACTGGACGATACTGATACTGATGGTGAACAGCTTAATGAAAAAGAAGATTTTTCAGGCGATGACCTGGATGTGCCAGGCGGAGAAGAAGATGAAGAGAACAATACCTATAGTTTAGGCGATAATGAATAAAAACAATAACACGGTATCATCATGCCCGGTCTGGCCGGACATGTCGTATTACTTTTTACTGCAAAAATTTATTGCGAAGCCATGCACGCCTTGCATTATTTATGCCTAACTCATTTGCAAGAAAAGCATCAACAGAACCATAGTTTTGCGTAATGGCATTAAAAGTTGCATCTAAATATTCTTTCTTCACTGCAGCCATTGAAGCGGCAACTCCTTCTTTCACATGCATTGCTTTTACCATTGACTGTACCATTTGTTCATTTTCTGCTTTGCGGTATGTGTTGGATGCAAGGTAATCCTGCATTATTGTTTCATAAGGCACACCCAATGCATACAACAGCAAAGCGGTAGCAATGCCTGTACGGTCTTTACCGGCAGTACAATGGTACAGCAATGCGCTGCTGTCGGGCAACTGCAACAACTCATTAAAAAAAGGCTTATAACGCGCTGTTAAAGGTGCTGTATTGCTGTAATAGGCCATCATTAATGAATCGCCGGATTGCGATTGCAGTAAAGTTTTCATCCAGTCATTTGTGGTAGCATTACTGCCTGCAGGCAGTAACAAATATACAGTTCCTTCATTCAGTTTATCCGGTGCCTGTGCAGATTCCTGAACACCTCTGAAATCAACCACGTAATCTATTTTCCGATGATTGAAAACAACAAGGTCGCTGTCGGATAATTTGTTAATGGAAGCGCTTCTGTATATGCGGTTCCACTTTACATGATGGCCGTCTGCGGTAGCATATCCGCCAATATCCCTTGCATTAATGGCGCCCTGCAGTTTCAATACACGTTGTGCACTGTCTGCCACCTGTGCTTTTAACACAAAGGGCAATAATGCCGTTATTACAATTAAAGCTGTTTTCATCCGTATATTTTTTGTTTTTTCAATGGCCTCATGCCTGTCCCGAACTTGCTTCGGGAGAACCTCGCTATGTACCTGCCTCACCGGCAGGCATTCCCCTCCCGAAGCTGGTTCGGGACAGGTTGTGTGAGAAAAATTATCATGCTCGGTTTCATCATTATTTTTTAATAACGGTATTTACCGGTGTTCATTTACTATTCATATTAACCGGCAAATACCGTTAATTACAGAATTTTAGTCTTCTGTTAGCCATGTATCTAACATTACATCATCTGTACCGCTGAACT
>NZ_JASGEX010000073.1:0-9095 GCF_047606085.1 Parafilimonas sp. | reverse complement strand
ATTTGAATAGCCGTGAGCGAAACTCACGGTAAAAATGTCGAAGTTTTTGTTGAACCCGCCGCAGCGGGTTCAATATCAAAACCGTTTCATTTGCCCACCGGTCGCACCGATGGCTATTTAAATTAAACCCCATTCGGGGTCTTTTATTAATCGTGTTTCTCCTAAGTTGACGGCTATTGTGGGACACCCACCTGCGAAAATTTAAAATGCGCCCGATTATTTCTGAAATTATTGATAATATCTTATTATTGTACCCTTAATTTAATTGCTTTACTATGGAACCAGAAACCCTGCTAACCGATGTTGAATTTCAGCCTGTACCTGCAAGTGCCGGAAAACGTTTCCTGAATTATCTGATTGACTTAATTATATTTTACCTGTTATGTTTTTTATTGGGAATGCTGTTTGCACAACAGATATATGAAATGCGTGCAGTAAGCAGCGAGCCAGCATTCACATTAAAATTAGAACTTATTGCCTTGCTTGTATTGATCCTTTATTACTGTGTATGCGAAATAGTTTTTAAAGGGCGTACTATCGGCAAATTTATCACCGGCACAAAAGCAGTAAATGAAGATGGCACCCTGATAGATGCAAACACAGCTTTACTGCGCACACTCAGCCGCATCGTTCCGTTTGAGCCTTTCAGCGCTTTCAGTGGCAGGCCCTGGCATGATAAATGGACGCACACTTATGTAATTGATATAAAAAAGACAGAACAGAATAATTTCTCCATTCAATAACCATTAAGGCCGTCTTAAAAGGCCGGTTTAGCAGATATGCCACCAAACCTCAAAGGCCTTGATTTTAAAGCTTAACTTTTTCGTATCTGAGTGGCTTTGTGGAAAAACATTAATTTTTACACAGCCCGTTATACAGTTTAATTAACCGCAATCGTATACCGCCCTGTTGCTTTTTGGTAATATTCGCATGCCTGCATGGCAGCATACTTTAAACACGTTCAGCCAAAACAATCCTGATTGTTAGTTGCGGAAAAGTTATATTGCAAACAGGTTACTGCCGAAAAAAATATCAACTGTTGCAGTGTGCGACGCAACCGTGCTTACAGAAAATACAGCAGCTCATTACATAAACTAAAATAAGCGAAGCTTAAAAAACAGGCCGTGATTATTGCATTATCAGCATACACAGACAACATTGCATCCGGCAATTAAAAAACTAAAACGCATTCAATGAAAATCCGCGAAATAAAAGTTTTAAGAGGGCCCAATTACTGGAGCATACGCCGTACCAAACTTATTCAAATGACGCTTGACCTTGAAGAGATGGAGCAGCGCCCTACCAATACCATTGATGGTTTCCCCGAGCGGCTGCAAACACTTATGCCAAGCCTGTATGAGCACCGCTGCAGTGAAGACAAGCCCGGCGGTTTTTTCAGCCGTGTGAAAGACGGCACCTGGATGGGCCATGTAATTGAGCATATTGCGCTGGAACTGCAAACGCTGGCCGGCATGGATTGCGGTTTTGGCCGAACGCGCGGCACAGGCAAGGAAGGTGAATATTTTGTGGTGTTTGATTATATGGAAGAAGATGCCGGCGTTTATACAGCCAAAGCCTCAGTGCGCATAGCGCAGGCATTGATTGATGCGCAGCCATATAACCTTGAAGAAGATATTCAGCGGCTGCGGGAAATACGGGAAGATACAAGGCTGGGGCCATCAACTGGTTCTATAGTGGATGAAGCGGTTAAACGCGGCATACCTTTTATTCGCCTGAACAAACAAAGTCTTGTACAACTGGGTTATGGCGTGCACCAGAAACGGATAAGGGCAACCATTGCAAGCACCACATCAACCATTGCCGTGGATATTGCAGGCGATAAGGAAGAAACCAAGAACCTGCTGGATGCGGCACAAATACCTGTGCCAAAAGGCACGGTTATACGCAGCGAAGAAGGCCTGAAAGATGCTGTGGAAAGATATGGCTATCCATTGGTGATAAAGCCCATTGACGGCAATCATGGCAAAGGCAATACCACCAACATTACTACCTGGGAGCAGGCGGTAAAAGCGCTGGAAGCAGCCAAACAATACAGCCACAGCGTGATCGTTGAAAAATTTATTACCGGTTTTGATTTTCGCGTGCTGGTCATCAACTATAAATTTATATGCGCAGCATTAAGAACGCCTGCAAGCATTGTGGGCGATGGCGAGCATACTATTCAATGGCTGATTGATGACACCAATAAAGACCCGCGCCGCGGTTATGGACATGAAAAAGTTTTAACGCAGATAACCATTGACCAGTTCACGCAGAAAATGCTGGATGAAAAAGGTTATATACTGGAAACTATTCCTGCAAAAGAGGAACTGGTGTTATTAAAACCAACGGCTAATCTTTCAACCGGCGGCACTTCAACCGACGTTACAGATGAAGTGCATCCTGTAAACATATTTATGGCCGAGCGCATTGCCCGCATCATTGGCCTTGATATTTGCGGCATTGATATAATGGCCCCCGATCTGAAAAGGCCTGTTACAGAAAACGGCGGCGCCATTCTTGAAGTAAATGCAGCGCCGGGTTTCCGCATGCATGTTGAGCCTTCGGAAGGCATTGCAAGAAATGCGGCAGAGCCCGTTATTGATATGCTGTTTCCAAAAGGCACAACAGGCCGCATCCCGATTATAGCTATTACCGGCACCAATGGTAAAACCACCACCACCAGGCTAACGGCGCATATTTGCAAAGCTGCGGGTAAAAAAGTGGGCTATACCACCAGTGATGGCGTTTATATTCAAAACCAGTTAATGATGAAGGGCGATTGCACCGGGCCTGTAAGTGCGCGGTTTGTATTAAGCGACCCTACCGTTGATTTTGCGGTGCTGGAAAATGCAAGGGGCGGTTTATTAAAATCGGGCTTGGCCTTTGATAAATGCGATGTTGCTATTGTTACCAATGTAACGGCAGACCACATGGGGCTTGCAGGCATTAACACGCTGGAACAAATGGCGCGTGTAAAAAGCGTGGTGCCCGAAACGGTGCGGGAGGGCGGTTTCGCCATATTGAATGCAGACGATGACCTTGTTTATAAAATGAAAGACAACCTCGATTGCAATGTGGCTTTTTTCAGTATGGATGAGAACAATCCACGTATAAAGAAGCATTGTAAAGATGGCGGCTATGGCGCAGTATATGAAAATGGTTATATCACCATTTTAAAAGGCACATGGAAGATACGCGTGCTGAAAGTAAACGATATTCCCATAACATTTGACGGCAAAGCCATTCACAATATCATGAACGCCTTGCCATCTGTGCTGGCGGCTTACTTATTCAGGGATATTTCGATTGAAGACATACGCACAGGTTTAGCCACATTTGTGCCTTCGCCTGCATTAACGCCGGGCAGGCTGAATATGTTTGAATTTAAGAAATGCAGGTTTCTTGCCGACTTTGCACATAATCCCGCCGGCCTTGAACTGCTGGGCAATTTTGTAAGTAAGATAGATGGTTCGCCCAAGGTGGGCATCATAAGCGGAACCGGCGACAGGCGGGATGAAGATATTCGCGAGTTAGGAAGGTTATCAGCAAAATATTTTGATGAGATCATTATCCGCTGCGATAAAAACTTACGCGGCCGTACCGCAGCAGAAATTGTGAACTTACTGGTTGAAGGCATTAATGAAGCCAGAACAAAAGAAATTCCCATTGAAATAATTTATAATGAACACGATGCTATTTTGCATGCGTATAACAATGCAAAACCCGGCTCTTTGATCACAATTATGTGCGATGTGGTATCGGAAGCGCTCGATTTTATTAAAAGCTTAAAAGCAAAGGAAGATGCGGGCGCGTAAGCTATAAATAAATTTTAATTACGAATTGATTATTCAAAAATGGAATGCATACTTCAATCAATAAATTTGATACAATAGACTCGCTGATACACGAAGAAGGTTTACGCATAAAAGCTATAGAATTTCATCCTGAGCAGGATCTAATGTTTATTATTTTAAACACGAAAGCTGTTTTACACCAAAAGCTGTCTTCTTATAAAAGCTTATTTAATGCAGATCCAAAATCACTGATTAAATATGAACTTATTTCTGATGGAACAGGTGCTCACTGGCCTTTACTTGATGAAGATTTAAGCTTAAAGGGTTTTCTTAAAGATGAATTAAAACAGATAGTAAGAAATAAACAAACAAGCGTTTAGCAAAACAGTTTGGATTTATCCGGGAAAGCCTTAGGCAGAGAGTAAAAAACGCGCACAAACTTTCATATATGGGTAAACTTTAAACCCGCAACTTCTTTTTTTGTTTAAAAACATTTCAAATGCCTGCCGGTTTTTTATCAACAAATGCACATTTGTACATTTTCGTACCTGTGATGCCGCTATTTTAGCACCCTGCAAAAATTTTCGCAGCAGCTTGCAGTATTACTTTAATAACCGCAGGGAAAGAAATAATTTACTAACATTAAATTTCTTTTTAGAAGATAGAGGTATGATACACATTGTTTTTCAACAGGCAGATATTGAAACCTTAAAAAAGGCTATTGAACTGGACGCAGCATTACAGGGTGAAATCATTCATATTAAAGATGATTTTGCCGTGGGGCCCATTGCCGATATTTATGAAACAGAAGGCTACCAAACAAGGAGAGACTGGTGGAAAAAAGTGTTGGAAAATTCGCCATATACGGAACAGTTGGATATTGTAGATGACAAGCTTACGGTGCACCAGCTACAGGAAAAACTGAAAGATGAAACGGAACAGGCATGGATATGGATGGCGCCTAACCAGCACGATGTTTGCGGTTACTATTGGTTAATAAATCAACTGAAAGAATTTGAAGGGCGCATTTACATTCTCTCATTAAATAATCTTCCGTTCATAAACGATAAAGGAAGCATTTTCTACCCCATTGATTTGTTTGAAATTCCGCCAAAAGAGTTTATCAAAGCAAAGAAATTAGCAAGGCCTGTAACCATCAGCGAATTTGAATTAGATGTGGATGAATGGAAAAAATTATGCAGCGAAAATGGTATCGTAAGAACGCTGGATGGCGGCAAAAAAATCCTGAGCAAAGAAGCATCTTTTTATGATGATAAGATTATGGCTGCGCTAACAAAAGAAGCACAAAAGCTGAACAAAATATTTCAGGTTTTATTTACTAAGATGAAAGTGCATACCGGTGATGCATTTTTAGCCTGGCGCATGAAAGAACTGGCTAATGACGGGAAAACAGAATTAATTGGCAACTGGAATAATGGCTGGAAAGAGATTAGCCTGAAATTGCCGGGCGCTGCGGAAGAAATAAACAAAGAAGCAGATTTAAATGCATGAGCATGAAACAAACTATCAGGATCGAAGAGGCGGCCATGTTTTTATTCAGCCTGTTCTTATTTTCAAAACTGTCATTTGCATGGTGGTGGTTCCCTGTTTTGATTTTAATGCCCGATATTAGCTTTCTTGGTTATGCCAGCGGCAATAAAACCGGCGCTGTTATTTATAATATTTTTCATCACAAAGCGGTTGCATTAATGATCTATGTTGCCGGATTGTACGTTGGTAACGAAGTAGTGGAATTGGTTGGAATAGTGCTCTTTGGCCATTCAAGCATGGACAGGTTTTTTGGCTATGGCCTGAAATATTTTACAGGCTTTTCAGATACGCATTTGGGAAAGATTGGAAAAGAGAAGAAATAATAAATGGGAGAAGAGGCCGCTCCTCCGGAGCGGTGTTAACTTATGTAATCGCACTGCTACAAAGATGCTGCCCTTCCGGGGCAATGGAAGCATACAATATTATGGTTATGCGAAATATTGAATGCACTCCGCTGTTCTTTCAGGCAACTGAGCAACATACTATTGCACATGAAAACGATTAAGATTGTAATATCGCCCGGCTCCGGAGGAGCCATATCTTTGTAGTAGCAATAACAAGTTTTTTCTAACCACGGCTTCGGAGAAGCCGCATCTTCATCAACCATGCCAGATACATTTACACAACTGTATATTCAATTGGTTTTTGCTGTTAAAGGCAGGCATAATTTTATCAAAGAATCGTTCCGGAATGAACTGGAGAAATATATTTGCGGCATTGTGCGCAATAAAAATCATAAACCATTGGCTATTTATTGCATGCCGGATCATATTCATCTTTTAACAGGGCTCAATCCGGATCAGCCTATATCAGACCTTGTAAAAGAAATAAAAAATTCATCCGGTAATTTCATTAAAGAAAAAAATTGGCTGAATCAGTTTTACTGGCAACAGGGGTATGGCGCCTTCAGCTATTCAAAGTCTTCCCTTGATAAAGTGATACACTATATTTTAAACCAGCCTGAACATCATAAAAAGAAAACCTTTAAAGAGGAATATGTTGACTTCCTAATAAAATTCAATATTGAATATGACGAAAAATATTTGTTTGAATTTTACGATTAAAGATAAACAAACAAGAAATGGCAGAACAAAAAAACAGTACAGCAAATGAAACAGGGGTGCAGGGGCAATATAAAACATGGTTTCTGGATTATGCATCGTATGTAATTCTGGAGCGTGCCGTACCGGCTGTTGAAGACGGGTTAAAACCGGTGCAGCGCCGCATACTGCATGCCATGAAAGAAATGGACGACGGGCGTTTTAATAAGGTGGCGAACATCATCGGGCAAAGCATGCAATACCATCCGCATGGCGATGCCAGCATTGGCGATGCACTGGTGAATATGGGCCAGAAAGAATTACTGATTGAAACGCAGGGAAACTGGGGCGATGTAAGAACAGGCGACGATGCGGCTGCGCCAAGATATATTGAAGCGCGTTTAAGCAAGTTTGCCCTGGAAGTGGCTTTTAATGCCAAAACCACCGAATGGCAACTGAGCTATGATGGAAGAAAGCAGGAACCCATTACGCTGCCCATGAAATTTCCATTGCTGCTGGCGCAGGGCGCAGAAGGCATTGCGGTTGGTTTATCCACCAAAATATTACCGCATAATTTTATTGAAATATGCGAAGCATCCGTAAAATATTTACGCGGCAAAAAGTTTGAATTGCTGCCCGATTTTCAAACAGGCGGCATGATGGATGCCGGCAATTACAGCGAGGGGAAGCGCGGCGGTAAAATCCGGGTGCGCGCTGCCATTGAAGAACGCGATAAGAAAACGCTGATCATAAAAAGCATTCCTTATGGCATTACCACATCAACCCTGATGGATTCTATTGTAAAAGCAAATGACCAGGGTAAGATCAAAATAAAAAAAGTTACAGATGCCACGGCAAAGCACGTAGAGATACTGGTGGAACTGGCTGCCGGCATTTCGCCCGATATAACGATTGATGCGCTATATGCTTTCACCGATTGCGAGATAAGCATTTCACCCAATGCCTGCGTAATAGTTGACCAAAAACCAAGGTTTGTCAGCGTTCACGACCTGCTTAAGATTTCTGTTGATAAAACAAAAGACCTTTTAAAGCGCGAACTGGAAATTAAGCTTGGCGAACTGGAAGATAAATGGCATTATACTTCACTCGAAAAAATATTCTTTGAAGAAAAGATTTATAAAGAGCTGGAGAAGAAACACGAAACCTGGGAGAAAGTAATTGCAGCAATTGACAAGGCATTCGATCCTTTCAAAAAGAAATTAAAACGCGATGTTACGAGAGAAGATATTTTAAAGCTTACAGAAAAGCCCGTGCGCAGGATTTATAAACTTGATATTGACGAACTCAACGAACAGATAAAAGGTATTGAGGCAGACATTAAACAGGTGAAACATGACCTGGATAATCTTGTTGATTTTGCAGTGGCATACTTTGAAAACCTTTTAAAGAAATATGGCAAAGGCCGCGAACGCAAAACAGAGATAAAACCGTTTGATACCATACAGGCAAAACAGGTTGCCATCGCTAATACCAAACTATACATTAACCGCGAAGAAGGCTTTATCGGGACAGGCTTAAAGAAACCTGCCCGATCTGATCAGTCAGGCGGGGATGAATTTTTATGTGACTGCTCTGAGTTTGATGATATCATCGCCTTTACCAAACGCGGCATAATGAAAGTGATAAAAGTGGCTGACAAAACTTTTATTGGCAAAGACATCATACATGCGGCTGTTTTCTTAAAAAACGATGAACGCACAACGTACAACCTCATATATACTGACGGCAAAACGAGCATTAGTTATGCCAAGCGTTTTAATGTAACTGCCATTACCCGGGATAAAGAATATGATCTCACGAAAGGCAGCGATAAAAGCAAGGTGCAATATTTATCGGTAAATCCTAACGGCGAAACAGAAGTAGTAAAAATAACTTTAAGCCCTAACTGTTCTGCACGAAATAAAGAGTTTGATTTCTATTTTGAAACGCTTGATATAAAAGGCAGGAGCAGCATGGGCAACCAGGTTACCAAGTATCCTGTACGCACTGTAAAATTCAAAGAAAAAGGGGCAGCCACTTTAGCCGGCAGAAAGCTTTGGTTTGATAATGTGTATGGAAGATTAATAAGTGATGTAAAAAGCCTGCCTGCCGACAGGCAGGGCATTTTGTTGGGCAGCTTCGAAGCAGAAGATAAAATTTTAGTGATCTATAAGGATGGCAGTTATGAACTAACTGACCTTGAATTAACGCAACGCTTCGATGCAGAAAAAATAACATTAATAGAAAAATTTGAACCGGAGAAAGTTATCACCGCTGTATATGCTGATCTTGATAAGAAGCAATATTTTGTAAAGCGTTTTAAAATTGAAACGTCAACCCTGCACAATAAATTCTTCTTCCTAAAAGAAGATAAAAACATCCGGCTTGAAACAGCAACAACTATTGAAGACCCGGTTTTGCATTTTGAAAAAGGGCGCGGCGATCAAACCCAAAAAATAAAATATAAGATTGGGAAGAACATAGAAGTTACCGGCTGGAAAGCAGTGGGAACAAGGTTTGAAGACTACAGCAAATCGGTAAAAATGCATTGGGTAGAACCTGTTGGCAGTGCTAATACACAACAGAGTTTATTTGAATGAAGTAAAAATTCAAAGGCTTCAAAATTGCAGTAGTAATTGTAATAACTCTTGGTTTTATCATCCTGCCAAACTACCGAAACAAGTTCTCTTGTAGTTGGAAAACTTTT
>NZ_JASGEX010000072.1:0-5612 GCF_047606085.1 Parafilimonas sp. | reverse complement strand
TATGATGCTCTTAAAAAGAAGCCAAAGAAAGTCAGCGGAAAATTATTGGGCTCTATCAGTGAAACAAAAGGCTTTATGCCTTCACCTGCACGATTAGCAGCAAAAGCCATGACAGCACATACCACCATTGCCCCGGTATCAGTAAAAGAGTATGGGGGTTGCTCAACTTATTATTACCCGGTTTACTGATTATAGTAAGCGTCTCGAAAAATATTTTGGAGAGATGTGGAAAGAATTAATTGCTATAGCTTATTGCCGAATAGTATATACATGCCCATTAAAGAGCATTCCCTTCCGCTTAGACGGCAGCTGCCGTTTATTTTGAGCATGAAAAACGAGCCGTTTGGCATCATACCGACAAACACGAAAAACTTCTCCTGCATTTATATGTAGATGAGACATTACGGCTTAAAGAAGAATCAGATTACACAGGCAGAATAAAAACATATCCTGAAAATTACAGCAGAGAAAAATACCATCAGCACAAAAATCATTTTGGAACCATTGCTCTTCTCACCAATTTATATGACGCTTCAGCACAGGATGTTTACGAAGCTTACAAAAGCAGAATGTATATCGAAACTATGTTCGATGGCATGAAGAATGTATTGGAAGCAGATCACACTTATATGCAAAATCAGCAAACCCATGAAGGCTGGATGTTTATCAATCATGTTTGTTTGCAATGGTATCAACATTTATGCATAGAACTAAAGACACAAAAAACCTACTCAAAAAAATATCGGTTAACGACTACATACAGTTATTGACTGATGTAAAAAAAGTAAAAATCAATAATACCTGGCATCTTAATGAATATACCCGGAGTTTCCTCAATATTTAATCTGGGAAATAGCCGGTATTATTATAATACAGGAGGCATTAAATTTCTCAAACAGGAAATTTTTCAGATGAAGCCAGATTTTGCAGGATGGAAGCGAATAAGATTATTTCACCTAAACCTAATGTTACGTAACGCAGTATGCGTATTGGGAATGCGCAAACCTATCAATGATTTTTAAAAGTGTAAACAGCTTCACCATTTTACCGCATGGATAAGTTTTACGGTTAATTTTAAAAAATAGTTGCATAACTAACTATTTTTACTTTTGATTGCTAAACTTATAAACTTTCAAATATTATGAATGAAACGGGCATGATAAATTTCTTCTCAAGATGAATGGATATGATGCAGGTTTCATAGGCTATTGAAAAAACAAAAAATATACAGATGAAGCGTTCAATAAAAAAAGTTGCTGTTCTGGGGAGTGGTGTAATGGGTTCAAGGATTGCCTGTCATTTTGCAGGTATCGGCGTACAGGTTTTACTGCTCGATATTGCCACGCCCGGCTGGGAAGAAAATAAGCTGCCCAAAAATAAACTGGTGAACGATGCCTTGCAGGCGGCTATTAAATCAAACCCATCTCCTGTTTATACCAAAAATGTTCCCGGGCGCATTGCCACCGGCAATTTTGATGATAACATGAAGGACATTGCAGGTTGCGACTGGATAATTGAAGTGGTGGTTGAAAGGCTTGATATAAAGCAACAGGTATATGAAAAGGTTGAGCAATTTCGCAAGCCCGGCACATTAATAACAACGAATACTTCCGGTATCCCCATACATATATTATCACAGGGAAGGAGCGAAGATTTTAAAAAGCATTTTTGCGGCACGCACTTCTTTAACCCGCCGCGTTATTTGCGTTTGCTTGAAATAATTCCCGCGCCGGAAACAGATCCGTCAGTCATTGACTTTCTAATGCATTATGGCGATGTTTTCCTGGGCAAGACAACGGTGCTCGCCAAAGACACACCTGCATTTATTGCCAACCGTGTTGGTGTGTTCGGCATCATGTCCATCTTCAACACCATGCAAAAATTTGACCTCAGCATTGATGAAGTGGATGCATTAACAGGTCCAATAATTGGCAGGCCAAAATCGGCCACTTTCAGAACGGCTGATGTGGTAGGCATTGATACGCTGGTAAAGGTAGCCGATGGCGTTGCACAAAATTTTCCTGATGATGAAGCAAAAGATATTTTTAAAATTCCGGCATGGCTGCAAACCATGATTGAAAACAAATGGCTGGGCGATAAAACCGGCCAGGGATTTTTTAAAAAACTGCCCCCATCTGCTAAAGGAGAGAAAGAAATTTATACACTTAATTTATCTTCCCTTGAGTATGAACCAAGAAAGAAAGTAAGGTTCGCAGCTATTGAATCAGCCAAACTGATTGATGACCTTAAAACAAGATTAAAAGCTTTATTTACCGCACCCGATAAAGCAGGCGATTTTTACCGCCATTTTCATTATGCTTTGTTCTCATACATTTCCAACCGCATTCCCGAAATAAGCGATGAATTATACAGGATAGATGATGCGATGATGGCCGGCTTTGGCTGGGAGATCGGCGCCTTTGAAAGCTGGGATGTATTTGGCGTTGCAGAAACTGTACAAGTTATGAAAGAAGCAGGTTATTCAGTTGCTTCATGGGTTGATGAAAAGCTGGCCGCAGGCAATACCGCTTTTTATAAAACAGAAAACAACATGAAGCTGTACTATGATGTTGTTTCAAAAACATATAGACCCGTTCCGTCCGCAGGCAGCTTCATCATTTTAGAAAATTACAAGAATAAAATTGTTTGGAAGAACAATAATGCATGGTTATACGATATTGGCGATGATGTAGTGGCTTTGCAATGGCAAACCAAAATGAACACGATTGGCAGTGAAGTTTTACAGGCTGTGAATAAAAGCATTGAGATTGCAGAAGATAAGTTCAAAGGGCTGGTGATAAGCAACAGCGGCGCCAACTTCAGCGCCGGCGCTAATGTGGGCATGATATTCATGTATGCGATAGAACAGGAATATGATGAACTGGATATGGCGATACGCATGTTCCAAAATACCATGATGCGGGCACGTTATTCATCGGTACCGGTTATAACAGCGCCGCTTGGTTTAACGCTTGGCGGTGGTTGTGAAATGAACCTGCATGCCGATAAGGTTTATGCTGCCGCCGAAACATACATAGGTCTGGTAGAACTGGGCGTTGGTTTGATCCCGGGCGGTGGCGGCACCAAAGAATTTGTATTACGCGCTGCCGATGAAATGCACGAAGATGAGCCGGAAACCATCACTTTAAAAAACCGCTTTCTTACCATAGCAACAGCCAAAGTTGCCACATCAGCATTTGAAGGTTATGAGCTGGGCATTTTACGCAAAGGCCACGATGAAATGGTTATGAACCCGCAGCGCAGAACGGGCGAAGCTAAGAACGCTATAATTGAAATGTATGAACAAGGTTATGTGCAGCCGGTAAAGAGAACAGATATAAAAGTGCTGGGCCGCTCGGCGCTTGGGGCCTTATACGCCGGCATTAACGGTATGTGGCGCGCCGGTTATGCAACAGACCATGATGCATTGGTAGCCCGTAAATTAGCGTATGTGATGTGTGGCGGCGATTTAAGCGAACAATCGCTTGTAAACGAGCAATATTTGCTTGATCTTGAACGGGAAGCCTTCTTAAGTTTATGCGGGGAAAAGAAAACCCTGCAGCGCATTGAAGCAGTAATAAAGAAAGGAAAGCCAATAAGGAATTAAATCTGCTGCTTCATGCAGGCGTGACGGCCTTTGCATTTATTCTTTAGTAAGATGGCCTGCCATATTTTATGGCTAAGAAGCTATTTAAAGCAATCAATAATATTGTCAACAGGTTTATTGTTTAAGAGCAGGTGTCCGATCTGGTCTGACATGACGGCTTGTGATTGTGTTTTATTTTTATATTGCTTTATTGCCGGTGTATAATAGAAGTACTAATCTAATGCTGATAAAAACAATAAACACTCCTGCACGTCATTCCCGCGAAGGCGGGAACCTGCTCTTACTATTTAAAACCATTGTTGTCCGACAAAAAATAAGGGGGGCATAAAAGCCACCCCTTTTTCTTAGTTTGCGAGTTACGACACTTTCAAACAAAAGAATGAACCAAAGTACAAACTATTTCGGACAGCACCTGTTTTCACGGGTGCATTTAAAGGTAGTGTTTAGTTCTTTGTGTAAATAGATTATTAGTAACTGTATGGAGAGTTAATCCCCCGTGCAGGCTCGCTTCGTTCGGCTCCGCTACGCTCCGCCTCACTTCGCTTCACCTGCACGGGTTGCGGTCAAAGTTTTGCCCGGATTTTTTAACTTTAATACAGTTTTATGGAACAACAAAGCAAATTACCCAAAGACTTCTTTAAGCAATTCAAAAGCAAAGAAGATTTTCAGTCATTTTTTAGTGAGATGTATAAGCAGGGTGTGGAGCAAATGCTGCAGGCAGAACTGGATGAACATCTCGGATATGAGAAACACGCCAAAGAGGGCAACAACAGTGGCAACAGCCGTAACGGTAGCTATCCCAAGAGGGTAAAGACCCAATCCCTGGGAGACATGGTGCTCAATATTCCCCAGGACCGTAATAGCGGGTTTGAGCCACAACTCATACCCAAAGGGCAACGGATGAGTGATAAGCTCGAAGAATCCATTATCGGCATGTACAGCCGGGGTATGACCACATCGGATATTGCAGAACAGGTCAAACAGGCCTATGGAGTAGATGTCAGTGAGGGTACCATCTCAAACGTTACCAACCGTATTATTGAGCATGTCAAAGAGTGGCAGCAACGGCCTTTGGAAGCGGTGTATTATACCGTTTGGATGCCTGCCTGACCGGACGGGCAGGGACGGCATTGTCCTAAAGGTAAAACAGAATGGCAAGTATATCAACAAGTGCATTTACCTGGTTATCGGCCTCAAAAACGATGGATTAAAGGAAGTATTAGGTATGTGGATGGCTGAAACGGAATCTGCTTCCTTCCGGATGAGCGTGCTGACCGATTTAAAGGCCCGCGGCGTGGAGGATATCCTCATTGCCTGTACAGACAATCTCAAAGGCTTTACAGACGCCATTAAAGGCGTATTCCCAGATACCGTAACCCAGCTCTGTATCGTGTACCAGATCCGCAACTCCTGCAAATATGTGGTATGGAAAGACCGTAAAGCCTTCTGTGCTGATTTAAAAGACGTTTACGGGGCTGTTAACAGAGACGCCGCAGAAGCGGCCCTGGAAAGGCTCTCTGAAAAATGGGGACATAAATACCGCCATGCCATCGAATCCTGGCGTAATAACCGGGACTGTCTTACCAGCTATTTTGACTACCCCCTGGAGATCAGAAAAATTATCTACACTACCAATACCATCGAAAACCTGAACCGGGGTATCAGAAAATACACAAAAACAAAAGTCCAGTTCCCCGATGATCAGGCAGCTCTAAAGGCCGTTTATATGGCCATCACAAACATTGAAAAAAAATGGAGCATGCCCATCCAAAATTGGGGGTTCATACTCCATCAGTTCTTAACTATCTTTGATAACAGATGCAGACTTTAAATACAGTTACTAAAATCCGTTTACACAATCTATTTTATACTCTGCATTGACTTTGTTGCAACGGATGGATTCTGCATGAGTTTTTTCTTTTGTTGTTTTGAGGTTACGCTGCTTTGTGCGAAACAGGCATTCCCATCTTAGTGTATTTATTCAAAATCAGGCATTTCAGTGTTG
>NZ_JASGEX010000071.1:0-7628 GCF_047606085.1 Parafilimonas sp. | reverse complement strand
TGTTTTATGAGTTTCAGGGCGTCGGAAGTCCTCTCCTTTGGAGAGGATTTAGGTGAGGTCTATCTGCAAGCTTTAAACATATCGCTTATCCCGAACTCACGTTAAATACATTAATCAGCAAGCGCCGGTTTCCTGTTTATAGTGCGCAAGGGATAAATTAGTGAATAATGTTTCTTTGTCAGACCTCACCCCCAACCCCTCCCGAATGGTCGGGACAAGTTCTCCAAAGGAGAGGGGAGCTAAAACCGAACAACACAAAATCACTTTTTTACACCTTACAGCGTATAATAAGCCGGCGCTTTTTAAATTAAAATGAGATGAAACCAAGCATGACAATTTTTCTCACACAAGGGGAATGCCTGCCTGCCGGCGAGGCAGGTACATAGCGAGGTTCCATGAGACCATCGAAAAATAAAACTTGTACGAATGAAAAAAATAATAAGTATTGTTTGTTTAATATTAGTTGTAAGCTGCAGTAAGGCCCAGCAAATAAAACACGTAGTGCTAATTACCATTGACGGCTTTCGCCCGGATTTTTACCTTGAAGACAAATGGCATACGCCCAACCTTAAAAACCTTATGCAGCAGGGGTTTTATGCCAGGGGCGTGAACAGCGTTTTTCCATCTATGACCTATCCTTCGCACACCACCATCGTTACAGGGGTGCAGCCTGCAAAACATGGCATTTATTATAACAGCATGTTTGAAGCCGATACCATAAAAGGTAAAATATACTGGCACTTTTCTTCCATTCACGTGCCCACTGTATGGCAGGCCGTTCATGATAAGGGCGGAAAGGTTGCCGCGTTATTCTGGCCTGTATCCGCCGGTGCACCGGCAGATTATTTAATTCCCGATAACGGCAGCATGGGCGAAGCCAATCGCATTGCTTATTCAAAACCGGCCGGCTTTATCGAAACCTTACAAAAAGATGTTTTTAATGATACAGGAAAAATTAATTACGGAATTGATCACAACGTAGCCCAGATAGCAGCTTATGTTATTAAACAGGCAGCGCCTGAATTAATGACCGTGCATTTCTTTTCAGTGGATCATTACGAGCATGAACAGGGCCGCGAAGGAGACCTTGTGGAGAAAGCCATTTCGGATGCAGACAGCAGCGTAGGCATTGTATGGAAAGCCATAGAAGATAAAGGCATTGCTGATAATACGTTGCTGATCGTTACCGGTGATCATGGGTTTGAAAATACAACCACATCCGTTAACCCGAATGTATGGCTGAAAGAGGCCGGGCTTATAACTGATTTGAAAAACGGTGAATGGAAAGCAAAGTTTTTTTCTGTGGGCGGATCAACTTATCTGTACCTGAAAAACAGGAACGATAAAGCTACGCTTGATAAGGTAAATTCAATATTGAACAATCTGCCCGATTCTGCCAGACAATATTTGCGCATTATCAGCCGGCAGCAGTTAAACAGTATTGGCGGCAACCCTGAAGTTGAATTTGCCATCAGCGGTTTAAACGGCGCTTCTTTCGGCAATGCAGAAAACGGTGAAGCCATAAAAGCAATAAAAACAAGCGGCACGCACGGCTATTTTCCCGATACAAAAAATATACGCACCGGTTTTATTGCGTTTGGAAAAGCAGTAAATAAAGGCTCTGTTGATGAAATGAATGAAAGGGATATTACATCCGTTATTATAAAAGCATTGAATCTGAGCTTTCCAACAGCAGAGGGCAAACTGCCAAAAGGCATATTCAAATGACCTGCCTGTTTAATAATTATGAAAGGTAAAAATATTCAATAATCAATGCTCAATCAATGCCGTTTAATTAAGGAATGTTTATAAAGTCCCTCCCGACCATTCGGGAGGGATTTAGGGTGAGGTCGAAATAAGGTTAACTAAACGGCATTGAATGCTCCATATTCAATATTCATTTTATCAATGTTTACAATTGAACATTCCTGCCCGTGCGGCAGGCGGCATTATTGCGTACTGAATATTAAACGTTTCATTCCGGAAACAAAAACCCATCCTTCAACAAAAAACTAAAAGATTTTAAGCCCGGTATTCATCAGCAGCATGTAAACAACCGTAAACACAATAAAAAAGCCGGATGATAAAGCAAAATATTTTACCAGCATGCGGCTGCCTTTTTTAAACGGGCCAAGGAATATGATATTGAACAGCATGCACAGCATGGCAATTAAAAAATTAATGATGATCAGCACGGCTGTATAAGCAATAGTAAATACTGCCGGCTGAATAACGATACCGGAAACCACACCGTATAATGCGCCCATTACAGCACAAATAAGCAATATCCATACAGCATATTTAAAGCTTTGCTTTAACTGCTTTGCAAAAAAAGCGGCTGTGCCCAAACGGGTTTCTTCTTTTGCCGCCGCATGCCTTACAGGCATATCCTCTTTATTAAAATTGCCCTTTGCGGCTTTCTTTTCAGCGCTTCGTTTTTGTTTGCGCCAGCGCGGGTACCATATAATAAACCCGCTAATAAATAAGGCCAGCGGCGCCGCCCCTCCTATCACTGCAAGAATTTGCGTGGGCAAACCGCCAAACGATCCAAAATGAATAGGCGTAAGCCACGCCAGGTAAGCCTTGCCAATATCAGGAAAATCAGTGCGGCTGTTCAGTGTGGGGCTGCCATTATATTGATCAATATAGATCATTTCCCGGTGGCCGCCTTTTGGCAAGCCCGGCACATACATGGTGAATGCATACACACCGGAAGAATCAGCAGGCAGCCCTACTAATACAATTCTCCCACCAGGCATTTTTTGCTGCGCAATAACAGCCGCCTGCTGTAAGGAAAGCGGCCGTGCCCCTTTTTTATATGCAGACTTTGCGCTGAATATTTTTACTACTTCCTGCGGCGGTTTTCCGCTCAGCATAAATAATAAAGGAATGATGACTAAAGAAAAAGTGATGCAGAACCCGGTTAAGGAAAGCAATGAAACAACAGGCGCTGTATAAAACCCTATTACATTATGCCAGTCGTAATTCTGCCGCCTGAAACCTGCACTGAATTTAACCGTAAGCATTTGTTTTAGCTGGCTCCATTTCTGCGGAATCCATAAACGCAGGCCTGTAATGGTAAGTATAAGTAAGATGAGTGAAGCAATGCCTGTTATATATGTTCCGGTTTGCCCTATGCAAAGCGAAGTATGAATGCTTGTAACAATGCGTATAAAGCTGCTTTCATAAAGCCGCCTGCCGCTTAACGCTGCCGTATATGGATTAATAAAGAATTCTTCTTTTGCTGTAAAATTATAAAACCTGTAGGCTGAGTTTGGTTTATCGGCTTCATCCATTGCATACTCAAACTGTAAAGCCGGGTATTTTTGCTGCACCATGAGCACAATATCCACCAATGGGATTTTATGCTGTGCCTGCTGCACCAGGAAAAGATCTTTGTTCAGCGCTTCGTCAATACCATCTTCAAAAACAAGAATGCTGCCCGTAATGCTGATAACGGCAATAATAAACCCGGCAATTATACCAAGATAAATATGCCATTTGCCAAACCACCTTGGCTGGTGCTTTGACCAGGATGTTTTAATTTTTTTCTTTGCCGGTCGCTTTTGTGTAACTGTTCCGCTTTCCATTGAGCTAAAACCAAAAAGTGTAAGATTAGGATTGCAATATTTGCAATAATCGGGAGAATGATTTTCGCAAAGCGGAAACTATTTGCAAATGCCGACGGGCGAAAAATTTTCATGAAATACCTGTTGGTACGTTTCTTCATCCTTAAAAATATTTCATTCGTACAAGTTTGTTTTTTCAGTTGTCTCATGCCTGTCCCGAACTTGCTTCGGGAGAACCTCGCTATGCACATTCCCCTGTGTGAGAAAAATTATCATGCTCGGTTTCATTCATTTAATGATTACCGTGTTTTATTGCGAAGTACTAAAAATTCAGGGCTATTCATCCATTGCAGCATCAGTTCACGGTTATTGCCGGGTTTTGCAGCCAGATTACCAATTAATATATCAGTGTCCCCATCACCATCATAATCGGCGGCCTCCATGCAAGACCAACGGCCGGTATTTGCTATTGGGAAAGTATGCGGCTCAAACCTGCCGTTGCCTTTATTTTCGAGATAAACAAAACCCTCTTCAGGATGTTTATCATAATCGGCAAAAAAAGCAATGGCAGCAATATCCATATCTCCATCCATATCATAATCCGTCGTCACCGCTTTAAAACAACCATTTAATGGAAAGAAAAAAGCCTGTTTATATGCAATGCCAGTGTTTTCAAAAAGATAAACCCCGTGATACGGTTTCAGCACCTGTGAATAATCGGCATTATCGCCGCAGGTGTATAAAATATCTTTTCTGCCGTCTTTATTAAAATCAACCAGCTGAAAAGAGGTGGAACCATAACAAGGCGGGAAATCCATTACCTGGTATTGTTCAAATTCACCATTGCCTTTATTTATAAACCGGATGATACCCTCGTATGCAGCAGCAAATAAAACCCAGAAATCCGGCAGGCCATCCTGGTTAATATCATCCTGCTGTATGTCAATGGCGCCTGGTAACCGGGATAGGGTTTTCTTTGTATAAGTTTTTCCGTTATTAAGAAACAAGGATAATTCGCCCTGTAAAAATCCAAACTGGCAAACAATAAGGTCTTTCAGGCCATCATTGTTTACATCAGTTAAAATACTTTTTACCGGCCTGTCAAGTGAGTCAGCAATTATTTTCCTGTTTTGGGGATGGCCTATATCAGTAATTTCAACAAATCCCTGCCTGTTCATGGGTGGCGGCTGCGGGCCAAAGCTTCCGATATGGGTAAAAAGCAGTTGCGGGAAATGTTTATCCGAAGAATCTGCAACAGAAACATCAACAATACCTTTCCCATTGCCGGCTGAACTGACATATTGTAAGTTTTTATTAAAGATGATAAGAGAATCGGTGGTTAACCTGGATACTAATATTTCACATTTCCCCGTATATGCATATACTGATGACGTATAAGATTTACACATTTTTGGAGGAACCAGCACCCCGAAAGTTGGGAGCGTTGTATCAATTCTCCTGTCTGCTTCTTTTAATTGTTGCGGCGCATTTTTTAAATAAAACTGCACGATTTCATTCCAGTCTGCCAGATCAATTTTCAGGGAGATAGTATGGGCCACAGGATCTTTGGAGCTGATCATATTTTCCGTCATCGGGTGATAACTTCCGTTTCTGTCGCGGTAAAAATTGGCAAATACGCCCATAGCAGGCAGTATATTATTTTGCCAGATATTTTGAGGAAGCAATTCCGGGCCGGGGAATACATGGCAGGAACCACAATATTTTTTGGCAAGCAACCTTCCTGTACCTGAAGAAGGATTGCCACAGCCCGCACTAATCAAGCTTCCACTCAAAATAATTATGAAAAGAAAAAAAACAGCAGCTATTGTTTTAGACATAAGGGAAAAGCTATAAACTTTTTTTTTCAATTCAAAAAACAAACCTCCGTTCCTGTAAAGGAGGCAGAGGTTTTTAACTGACTATAACCACTTCATCAAATTTCAGTAACCGGGGTTCTGCTCTATAACGCCGTTCGACTCGGTTATTGCCGTTCTGGGTATTGGATACAAAACAAAATCATCATTAGCATAAATAGAGCCTGCTTGCTGCGCCCGGGATATAAAAGTGCCCCAGCGAATCATATCTTCCCTCCTGCAGCCTTCTCCCCAAAGCTCAAACAATCTTTCATCCACGATCTTATCCCGGAATTCATCCTGTGTAAATTCACCTGTAGCATATTCTGTAACACCAGCCCTTGCCCTTACCTGGTTGATGTAGTTGTATGCAGTTGACACAGGCCCTTCATATTCGTTTATAGCTTCGGCCATCATTAATAAAACATCAGCATATCGCCACACTACAATGTCTGTACCCTGCTGTTCACTTGAAGCACTGGGATCAGGCCCGTATTTCATAGGTATGGCACCAATATAACCATTTTCACGCCCGTTATAGGTACCGCTCGACGTGGGCCAGGATTCCAGCAAAACGTCAAGCCGCTTATCATTAGCCGTATCAAATTTATCGTACGTTTCCCACGGCATTTTATACCCGTTCCATTGAGTTATGTTATACCCGTTAGGATCAACATAATTACCGGGCATTACCATAGCGAGCCACAGGTTATAATTAATATCCGCATCTTTCCTGCAGGAAATTGCCAGAATAATTTCGTCGCTGTTCCCCTTATTATCATAAGTGAAAATATCTTCATAATTAGATTGAAGGGTGTGGCCGTACGTCATTAACTTTTCTCCTGTTGAAATAACATCTGACCAGCGTTTTTCATGCATATACAGCTTCATTAGGCCCATAAGGCACGCATCCTGTGTAAAGCGGCCGTAATCTTCAGACGGCAAGGATGCGCAGGTAAGCAAATCAGGTATGGCTTCATTATAATCCCTTTCAATCCAGGCTACCATTGAGTCGGATGAAGGCCTGGCTACAGGATCAGCATCCGGGTTAGCAGCGACCTCGGGATCGCGGATTACTGAAACAGGGCCATAAAAATTATATAATATCCATGAATAATGAGCGCGCAATGCTTTAAGCTGGGCAATATCATAAGCCTTTTCGTCTTCATCCATATCTATTCCTTCAATTTTAGATATATCAATGGTTATTTCACTTACTATCGGCATCAGGTAATTATAATGATTTAACAACTCGTCAAAGTCCTCGGAAAAGTTAAGTTCATTAAACTTAGTCCATCCGTCCCATCCCCATGAACAAACCAGTTCATCTGTTTCCATGCTTGATTGGGCAACCCACCCCTGATTTGACGCCCCCCAGCCCCCGCCATAAGCGCCGGATTCAAGCATACCTGCATACATGGCGGTTAAAGCAGAATTTGCATCCGTTGCACTTGTAAAAAAACTTGAAGCTCCATATTCATCGTAGGTTATCTCCTCCAGCTTTTTTTCGCATGAACTCAATAACATTGCCAACAACAGGCACGAAACGGAAAACTTAATATATTTATTGATTCTCATTTTATTACTGTTTTAATCTGGTTTGTTATTAGAATGTTACATTAACCCCTATGGTATAATTACGTGTCATAGGGTAACCCATATAATTTTGCAATTCCGGGTCCATCCCCCTGTATTTCGTGATAACAAAAAGGTTCTGGCCTGTTGCATAAATTCTGAAAGCAGATATTAAGCGTTGAAAGCCCAACTGCTTAGCATTCATAGTATATCCTAATGTTATATCCCTTATCCTTATAAAGTTTCCGTTTTCAAGCCAATAATCAGAATTAGAAGTATAGGTAGAATATGGGTCAGATAACCCGGTAGGATATTTGCCGGATGTGTTATTGTAAGTCCAGCGGTTTTTAACTACCGAAAGCACATTCCAACCATAAGCGCCTAACTGGGCATAGGTAGAAAATGCGTTGGCATAATCACTGTTATATTTTACCTGGATGTACCCATACATATAAATACCCAGGTCAAAACCCTTGTAAGAAAAGGTATTATTTAAACCAAAGCTATTAATAAGGACACAATTTAGTTCTTATTGTGTATATTTGCGTATGGCAAATAAGAAACGTAAGAATAAAGCAGCGCAGGAAGAGACGCGTTTTCGGATAGCGGACTATTTAAAAAACAAACGAGG
>NZ_JASGEX010000070.1:0-45795 GCF_047606085.1 Parafilimonas sp. | reverse complement strand
CCTTTGTTGCAGGTTTCAGCAGCAGATGAAGTTTGCTTTTTCATAATCTGACTTTTTTTATTTATAGCAAAGTTCTTCTTTGCAGCCTCGATTCTTTCCCGGACTGCTGCCACTCTGAAACTTTTTTACATATAAACTCACGCTAAATAACAAATAAAAAAAACGGGATTGTGCAATGTGGCAACCATACAAGAAATCGTATAAAGCATACCTGCAGCTTGAAAAATCTTTAAGCGATAACTCCGTGGAGGCTTACATGCGCGACCTTGAAAAACTAACGCAATACCTGCAGGTGGAAAACATTATGCAAGCGCCTGCCGGCATAGTTTTAAAAGACCTGCAGCAGTTTATTCAAAGCCTTGCGAAAATGGGCATTAATGCAGCTTCGCAGGCAAGGGTTATTTCGGGCATAAAAAGCTTTTTTAAATATTGCCTGATTGAAAACATTATTGAAAAAGACCCCTCTGTTTTGCTGGAAGCGCCTAAATTAAAACGGGCATTGCCGGATGTGTTGAGTTTTGAAGAGATTGAAAACATTATTGCTGCAATAGATATGAGCACACCTGACGGTACACGCAACAGAGCCATACTGGAAACCATGTACAGTTGCGGTTTACGCGTAAGCGAAACGGTAAACTTAAAGCTGAGCAATTTATACCCTGATATTGGCTTTGTGCGCATAATTGGCAAGGGAAACAAAGAACGTTTAGTACCTATTGGCAGCGATGCCGTCAAACATATAAAAATTTATAAAGACAATATCCGCAATCACATCACACCAAAGAAAAATAGTGAAGACATCGTTTTTTTAAACCGGTTTGGCAGCGGCTTATCGAGAGTGATGATATTTTATATTATTAAAGACCTTGCTAAAAAAGCAGGCATAAGCAAGACCATTTCACCACATACATTCAGGCATTCATTTGCAACGCACCTGGTAGAAGGCGGCGCTGACCTGCGCGCTGTGCAGGAAATGCTCGGCCACGAAAGCATTACCACCACGGAAATTTATACGCATTTAGACAGGGATTACCTGCGGGCAACGTTAAACCAGTTTCACCCGGCTTTTAAGAAATAAACAGGAACAAATTATTCAAGCTGTTGTATATAACCATTGTAAGATATGCTTTGCTTATCGTTGCTGCTTGCCTGTAAACTGGCTGACTTATTATCAAACACCGTTAAATAAAATTCAGTTCCTGAAAACCTGTCTTTTATTTTCATAGAGATTTCGTAGCGATTCTTTTTTCCCTTTTTAATTGCATAATCATAATTAGTGGAAGTAAAATTATAGCCTGCATCTGACGGGTCTATTGGCGCACTATATGCTCTCCCCGTATATGGCAGATATACTGCAAGCGAGTCGCCTTTTACATCAAGGGAAAAACCGCCGGTTAATGGCCGCATCGTGCCCCGCGCCGGGCTCATTGTTTGAGGGATAAATGAATAACGTTTTGAATCAAGCAATGATTTTACAGCACTTGCTGAGTCCTGCGCATATAACCCGCCCATCAAAATCAAAGAAAAAAGCGGTGAAATAATCTTTTTCATACGAAAAATTTTTAAGCAACCGGTTTGACTGTTTATTCCCGGCGCTGTTTAATTATTAGCCGGCGCAAAGCTCAAATTAAACATTTTCTTAGAAGCTCCTATGTTTAAGATTTTTTCGCACAGAGAACACAAAGCCAGCAGAGGCGCTTCATTACGCTTATGCTCCCTTACCCTGTGCGACAAATCGCTAAACCTGTAAAGAATTAAATTTTCAAACAGATGCTTAGGGTAAGCCAGGCTTCAGCCATCAATAAACCTTGCCGTAATGCTTTCCTTAACTTTTTTTATACCGGCAGGGGCGCCTGCATACACCACATTGCCGCCTTTATCTCCGGCTTCTGGGCCCATATCAATTATCCAGTCGGCCGTTTTAATTACGTCCGTATTATGCTCAATTACGATGATGGAATGCCCCTGCTCAATCAACGCATTAAAGGCGCCCAATAATTTTTGTATATCGTGAAAATGCAGGCCTGTTGTAGGTTCATCAAAAATAAAGAGTATATGCCCGGCGCTTTTGCCCTTGCCTAAGAAAGAAGCCAGCTTCACACGCTGTGCCTCACCGCCACTTAAAGTATCACTGCTCTGGCCAAGCTTTATATACCCCAGGCCAACGTCCTGCAAAGGTTGTATAGCTTTTGCAATGGCAGCCCCTGTTATCTCCCGGCTTCCTGCTTCTGGGGACGAGAAAAATTCAATCGCATCATCAACGCTTAATTCCAGTACATCATAAATATTCCTGCCCTTATAGGTTACTTCCAAAACTTCTTCCTTAAACTTCTTGCCGCCGCAAACCTCACAGGTTAAATGCACATCGGCCAGGAACTGCATTTCAACAATTTGCTCGCCTTCGCCCTTGCAGGCATCGCAACGGCCGCCATCCACATTAAAAGAAAAATGTTTAGGCTGAAAACCACGCACTTTGCTTAAATGCTGTCTGGCAAACAAATCGCGTATTTCATCGTAAGCTTTAATATAGGTTACAGGGTTGCTGCGGCTGCTTCTTCCAATCGGGTTCTGGTCAACCATTTCCACCTGCGATATATAATCAACATCACCTTCCAGGCTTTTATGAAAACCGGCCTTCTCGCCAAACTCTCCTTTCAGCCTTCGTAATGCAGGATATAAAATCTGTTTTACCAGCGTGGTTTTGCCGCTGCCGCTTACACCGCTTACTACACATAATACATCAAGCGGAAAATCAACATCAATATTCTTTAGATTGTTTTGCCTCGCTCCGGTTATTTTCAATGCATGCTTTGATGTACGTAATTTTTCCGGTACAGGAATTTTTAAATCCCCGCGCAAATATTTGCCGGTAAGGCTTTCCGGATTTTTAATGATAGCATCATAATTACCTTCAGCCACCACTTCCCCGCCAAGATGCGATGCCAGCGGCCCCATATCAATAATATGCTCAGCTTCCCGCATCATCATCTCATCATGCTCCACCACCACAACTGTATTGCCTTCATCACGCAATCTTTTCAAAACACTTATTAAACATTCTGTGTCTCTTGCATGCAAACCAATAGAAGGCTCATCGAGAATATACAATGAATTGGTAAGATTGCTGCCCAGGCTCCGGGTAAGCTGAATGCGCTGGCTTTCGCCGCCGCTTAAAGAATTGGCTAAACGGTTCAGGGTAAGATAGCCTAAACCCACATCCAGCAGGGTTTGCAAACGCTGGTGAATTTCTATTAAAATACGCGTCGCTACTTTTGTATGGTAATCACTTAACTGTAAATTATCGAACCACTTCTTTAAATCATTTACCTGCATTTCGCAAAGCTCGCCAATATGCTTGCCGCCCACCTTTACATATAACGCTTCTTTGCGTAAACGATATCCTTTACAATCCGGGCATTTGGTGCGGCCACGATAACGGCTTAATAAAACACGGTACTGGACTTTATACAGATTTTGTTCTACTTCTTTAAAAAACTCATCTATGCCATACACGCCGCCTTGTCCCTTCCATAAAACATCGTATTGCTCATCTGTTAAGTCAGCTATCGGTTTATGCACGGGAAAATTGATCGCTCTTGCACCTTTCACAAATTGTTCGCGCCACCAGCCCAGCTTCTCTCCTTTCCATGGGGCAACCGCGCCGTCATAAACACTCAGCCTTCTGTCGGGTATTACAAGATCAGGATCAATTCCCAGCACCTGACTGAAACCTTCGCAGGTGGGACAGGCGCCGTAAGGATTGTTGAATGAAAATAAATTGGGAACAGGCTCTTCAAATACAATCCCGTCTAATTCAAACTTATTGCTGAAATGCAGGGATCCCGCTTCGTTTATTTCCAGCAGCATTTCACCATCACCTTCATAAAATGCGGTGCCAATGGAATCGTTTAAACGATGCATATCATCTTCATCAAAATCTTTGGTAACAATCCTGTCAACCAGCAAATAAACGGCAAACGCTGCCTTAAATTTTTGTTTAAGCGTTTTGCCATCTTCTTCCAGCAGATCTTCAATACGTATAATATCAGAAACTGGTGCTGCATTTTTTTTGGATGGATGCGTTGCAGCCTTATCGGAAAAATAAATTCTTGAAAACCCTTTCTGTAAAAGGATATTCAGTTCTTCCCTTACTTCCCTCTTGGCATGCTGCTTAAACGGTACAAGAATATACACTTTGCTGCCTCCTGGTAATTCCCGGATGGCTTTTAAAACATCAGGCACATCATCTTTTTTCACCTCCCTGCTGCTGACCGGGGAAACGGTAATGCCTGTTCTGCCATAAAGCAGGCGCAGATAATCGTAAATCTCCGTCATGCTGCCAACGGTGCTGCGCGGTGTGCGGGTAATAACTTTTTGCTCGATGGCTATAGCCGGGCAAAGACCCTTAATGAAATCCACATCGGGCTTTACCATTCTTGCCATAAACTGGCGCACATAAGCACTGAGGCTTTCTGCATAACGCCGCTGGCCTTCGGCAAACAAAGTATCCATGGTTAAAGATGATTTGCCGCTGCCGGAAACGCCCGTAACCACAATAAATTTATTACGCGGAAACGAAACCGAAATATTTTTAAGGTTATGTACCCTGGCCCCCCTGATAAAGATATTTTCGGGCAACTTTTTCTTTTGGGTTAGCTTTTCCATCCTGGTGCCTGTCTCGCTTAAGCTCATAATAATTTTTATCTTTCTGTCTTGGACACATTTCAAATTTTCGCTTCATACACGGCACTCCGGTCGGTGAAACACCGACCGGTAGCGGGCTCTACAGGTGGGTGGTGACCCCCACCTGCGAAAATTTGAAATACACGCTCTGTCTTGTTCAAACGTAGAAAACGCCGAAATTACGCTCTATAAAAATTTTTTCGGGGAATATCATTTGGGGATTTCACTTTTTTTTTACATATTGCATACAATAGCAGATCAACAAAAAAAATCGTTGCCTATACTTACACTTTTACCCGGCTTCTTATTTTATAAAGTTTAACTAATTTCTGTAAAACAGTAATGCTGCATTAAAGGCACGATTATGAAAGCACATAAATCATTAAGTGATACCCAGCTGATTCTTGGTTTCCAGGATGGCGATTGTGGCGCCCTTGAAACGCTTGTTTCCCGCTATAAAGACAAACTCTTCAGCAGCATCCTGTTTTTGGTTAAAGACAAGTTTCTTGCCGAGGATCTTTTCCAGGAAACTTTTTTGCGGATCATTGACACATTGCGCAGCCGCCGCTACAATGAAGAAGGCAAATTTTTGCCCTGGGCCATGCGTATAGCGCATAACCTTTGCGTTGATTATTTCCGCAAAGTAAAACGCACGCCCACCATTCTTACACAGGACAAAAAGGATATTTTTGATGTGATACACGTGGTTGTAAATGATAATGCAGAGCACAGAATCATGCGCAACCAAAACTATGACCGTATTCACCAGATGCTTGATAAATTGCCCGAAGAGCAGCGGGAAGTAATTGTTTTAAGGCATTTTGGCGATATGAGCTTTAAGGAAATAGCCGAAACCACCAACTGCAGTATTAACACGGCATTGGGAAGAATGCGCTATGGGCTGATAAATCTTAGGAAAATGATGTTGGAAAAACAAATAAATTTGTAAGATATTGTTGTTAGACAGTGAGGAAGATGGCCGGTGTGATGTTTCCCCTTTTATGCTTACCGTATCTTAGAACTGATTAACAACAAGATGATAAAGGCTGTTTAAATTAACAGCCTTTATTATTTCCATCATATCAGAACCATTTCTTCTTCATAAAGTACCAGGCTATTACCACAGATACTACTATTGACAAAACAACCGGTATGTAAAATGCATGCTGCGTATTGGCATAAGGTATAGCCACGTTCATACCATAAATGCTTGCTACCAGCGAAGGAAATGAAAGTATAATGGTGATGGATGTAAGCCGCTTCATTACATTATTAAGGTTATTGCTTATAATGCTTGCAAAGGCGTCAAGCGTACTGCTTAATATGTTGGTATAGATATTGGCCATTTCAAGCGCCTGGCTGGTTTCTACAATAAGGTCATTCAGTATTTCGCGCTCATCTTCGCTTAATGATAAAAAGTTCGTTCGCTCCAGCTTTATCATCAGCAATTCGTTGCTGCGCAATGCTGTTACAAAATACAAAAGGCTTTTTTGAATGCGCATGAGATTAAGCAATTCTTCATTACGGTTGCTGTCGTATAATTTTTGTTCATAGGTATTACGTCGGTTATTAATCTCCTTCAAAAAATCCATGAAGTTCTGCACCACCTTCTCAAAAATTTTCAGCACCATTATATTACGCTTGTCAGGATTGCGTTTTTGAAAAGTGCTGAGGAATTTTTTTATGGCATCGTTATCAAATGAGTTTACCGTTATTATCTGGTTGCTGGTAAGGATAATGCATATAGGAATGGTTATATAATAGGCATCGCTGTCGTTAAACGAATTGTTTTCAGCAGGGGTTTTTATTACAATGAAGCGCACATCGTCTTCCACTTCATACCTGGGACGTTCGTCTATATCCAATGAATCGCGCAAAAATTCTATTGGTATTTCAAGTGTTTTGCTCAGCTCCTGAAACTCCTCATCCTTGAAAGGCGGCACAAGGTTCACCCAAACTGCATCAGCCGGTTTTTCTATCTCTATTACACTGTTATTGGCGATCTTAAAAAGCTGGATCATTTTGGAGGATTGTAAATAATGAATGGGGAGCATATATTTCCCGCCTCATAAAAATGTGCAATGTATTCTATATAAAACCACACAGTTATACCGTTTCTGATTTTACCCGGAAGGAATTACAAATTCATAAAGATTGGAAAGTTTTCCTTCAATCCGTATGCTATATGAAAATTTATTTTTCTTTCCTATGCTAACCACAGCCGACTCTTTCCTGTTAAATTCATGTACCTGTGTGGTTACTGTACTTTCTGAGAAACAGTATATAACCAATGTATCAATTTTCCCATGAACGGTATAAATTGTGTGAAACCGCGCTGTACCGGACCGGTTGTTCATATTTCAATTTCGCCTTTAAAAACAAAAGTAGCCGGGCCGCAAAGCCAGATATTCTCAAAACTGGTCTCGCTGGTTTTATCAAAGTCAACAGCCAGGTTTCCGCCCGGTGTTTTAACGCTTATATGATTAAAGCCATTATCGTTATGTGCAAATGAAAGCGCCGATGCCGTAACGCCGGTGCCGCAACTTAGTGTTTCATCTTCTACGCCCCGCTCATACGTACGCACATAAATTTCTCCTTCATCTCCCTGCTCCACAAAATTTACATTAATGCCTTCACCGGCAAAAAGTTTACTGTAGCGTATTTCGCGGCCAAGCTTTACCACATCAATATCCATTATATTATTTACCTGCTTTACATAATGCGGAGAACCTGTATTAAGAATATAATCTGAAAACGCAGATATTTCTATGGCATCTACATCTATCATTTTTAAGTCAATCCAGCCATTGCTTTCTATAGCAGCTTTATGCGGCCCGTCAACTGCAATAAACAAAAATTCTGATTTATGCAGCCCCATGTTATAAGCAAATTTTACCATGCAACGCCCGCCATTGCCACACATGGTGCTTGTATGGCCATCCGCATTATAGTACAACATCTCAAAATCAAACCCCTCCTTTTCGTTCATAAGCATTAAGCCATCGGCCCCTATACCAAAACGGCGGTTGCACAAATGTTTCACCTGGTTATCTTCAAGACTGATATGATTATGCCTGTTATCAATAATTATAAAGTCGTTGCCGGTTCCCTGGTATTTATAAAAAGTCTGGTTCATATTAAAGATTGGTTGATGTAATTATGTTCAAAGTTTTCTCAATTAAGTTATTTACCGTTTTACCTGCATCTTTTGAGAAACTGCCTGCCACACGGTTAGCCACCACAGCACTCAAACTGATACAATTGTGCCCCAGCAGTTTGCCCAGGCCGTAAATGCCCGAAGTTTCCATTTCAAAATTCAGGATACGATGGCTGCCTGAATTAAAACTTGTTAAACGTTCTCTCAATTCAGGATACGCCAACCCTAACCGTAGCATGCGTCCCTGCGGACCATAAAATCCCGGGCAGGTAATGGTAATGCCATGATGGAAACCATCAACAAAATGTTTAAGCAAAGCCGCAGCGCCCGCAGCTATATATGGTTGCGCAAACCTGTTGCTTAACTGGGTATGCAAAATAAACTGTTGCAGCAGGTTCTTTTCTTCATCATTGTTGGAAATAACATAAAAATTAAGCAGGTTATCTATTCCAAGCCCATGCGTGGAAACGATGAAACTATCTTCAGGAGCTTCTTTTTGCAGCGAGCCGCAGGTGCCAATGCGTATGATATTCAGTTGATGCAGTTGTTGTTTTACCCGCCGTTCGGCAAGGTCAATATTTACCAACGCATCCAGTTCCTGCATGACAATATCAATATTATCCGTACCAATTCCCGTAGATACAACCGATATTCTTTTTCCACCCAACGTTCCGGTGTGGGTAACAAATTCGCGATGTGACTGCCGCATGTCAATTTGATCGAAAAACCGGCTCACCAATGGCACGCGGTCAGGATCTCCAACCGTTATTATGATTGAAGCAATTTCTGAGGGCAATAAATTAAGGTGGTAAACGGCACCACGCTCATTCAGAATAAGTTCGCTTTCGGCAATACGCATAAACCTGTTTATTAGATTTAGCAAATATTAAAATTTATTTTGTGAGTGAGGATTTGTTTTGACGCTTGAATGCTTTGTTTTATTTTCGCACCCCCTGTTTTATGGTTCCGTGGCCGAGTGGCTAGGCAGAGGTCTGCAAAACCTTTTACAGCAGTTCGAATCTGCTCGGAACCTCTGAAAGCCCTCTCCGCGCTGCGGGGAGGGCTTTTTAATTGAATGAAGGCAAAGAATATTTTACATGAAGCGCCATGTAAAATACTTTTCATTATAGGGAATGCCGGCCGGTAAGGCAGGTATATTAAGGCGTTCTCCCGAAGCAAGTTCGGGACAGACATGAGACCATTGAAAAAATAAACTTGTACGAATGAAACCGAGCATGATAATTTTTTCTCACACAGGGGAATGTGCATAGCGAGGTTCCATGAGGCCATTGAAAAATCAAACTTGTACGAATGAAATATTCACAAACCATAGGTTGCATACTTGTATTGCTACTGGCAGGCATTTGTTATTTACCCTGGAGTTTTATACCAGGCAGAAATATTCTCGTTACAGGATTGAGCGCCCCGGGAACCATGTATGGCAAGCCCGGGCTGATGCATTTTGCATTGGGGGTAATATTGATAGCGTTTTTTTCTATTCCCAAGATCTGGGCAAAACGCATTAACGTTTTTATAGGCACAATCAACCTCGCATGGAGCATTCGCAATTTCATGCTGCTTTCCACCTGTTTCATGGGTGAATGCCCGGAAAAAAAAATGGGTCTATATTTAGAACTATTGCTGTGTATAGGAATTTTAATTATGACTTTTCTACCCGATCTAAAGCAGCTCGAAAAAAATAAAAGCTAATTTATTAAGTATATTAAATATAATATATATTAATCTGTATTAACTTATCCTTTTTACAATCTCACCTCTATAATTACTCCTTAACAAGCTGATTTTGCAGACACTCCAATGTTTTCAGCATACAATCATCTATACATTAATGTGTTATAAATACATATTAAATTAAAAAAATATTTATTTAATTAATAGCATTATTGTATTTATTTTTAGTACTATTGCAATATAATATTCAAATTAATTATATTTTTTATATTTAATATTCTAATATTTTTCCGAATCCATGCTGATGATTCACTGCCCATACAGAAGAAACTTTTCGCTAACTAAAATTTAAACTATTATGATTAAAAGGATCCTCTCTTCCATTTCGTTGATGTTTACTCATTTTTTTGTATTTAGCCAATCAGACACAGAACAAAAATCGCCCTGGCCTACCATTTCAGGCTCTGTTGATGTATATTACCGTTATAATTTTGCAAACGCTAAAGATGCTTCAACCGGCGAAAAACTCACTAACAATTACACTGCATTTACCAATTCCCAAAATTCATTCGAGCTGGGTATGGCCAGCCTTAGGGCCGACCATACTTTTGGCAAGGCCAGCGCAACCGTTGATTTGGGTTTTGGCAAAAGAGCAGAAGAATTTGCTTATGCCAACCCTGACAACCCAACCCTTTTTGCAGTAAAACAGGCTTATGTGAGCTATGCCGTATCAGATAAGTTTAAACTAACCATGGGCAAATGGGCTACACATATTGGTTATGAGCCCACAGATGCCTATCTGAACCGCAACTATAGCATGGATTACATGTTTTCGTACGGGCCCTTTTCGCACACCGGCTTAAAAGCCGATATTGGCTTAGGCGCAAAAAGTAATCTTATGCTTGGCGTAGCCAACACAACCGATTATGTATCGCAAAGCAATTCCCGCTTTTTTGGGCTGGCGCAGTTTAGCACAGCAACCACCGACGATAAATTGAGCGCCTATATTAACTACCAGGGAAGTTATGGCGGGAGCTACGGCTTAACCCAATTTGATGTAGTGCTTACCGGAACCATTTCAGACAAATTTAATATCGGCTATAATGGAACTGTTCAATCCGTAAAACCGGATGGTGGCAGTGCTGACAGTTGGTGGGGCTCTGCCTTATACTTTAACCTTGACCCTTCAAGCACTTTTGGAATAACGCTTCGCGGGGAATATTTCGACAACAAAAAAGCGGTTGTGGCCGCACCCGGCACCAGTATTTTCGACATCACGCTTTCTCCCAATATCAAAATTGGTAACCTTACCATTATACCTGAACTGAGGTTTGAAAATGCAAAGGATGAAGTATTCTTTAAGAATAATGGCGATCCTTCAAAATCAGGCTTTACAGGCATTCTTGCTGCAACTTATCACTTCTAATTTTTTAAATAAACAAAAATTGTTATGAAAAGTAAACCAATCCCATTTCTCCTGTTAGGTATTTTTGCCGTTTGGGGCATATTTATTCCGCTCGTTGCAGACCATTCATCAGACGGATACAATTTCGGCGATATTGCCTGGATGCTTGTATCCACAGCCTTTGTATTATTAATGACGCCGGGACTGTCATTCTTCTATGGCGGCATGGTAGGCAAGAAAAATGTTATCTCTACCATGTTTCAAAGCTTTATTGCCACCGGCTTAATAAGCGTTCTCTGGCTGGTGGTTGGTTTTGGGCTTGCGTTCGGCCCTTCCATTGGCGGCTTTATTGGCAATCCTTCTGAATTTCTCATGATGAAAGGCATTAACGGCCATGAAGCCTGGAGCCTTGCGCCAACCATCCCTATCTTATTATTTGCTTTATTCCAGATGAAATTTGCGATTATTACACCTGCCCTGGTTGTGGGCGCCACTGCTGAAAGAATTCGTTTTATGTCCTATGTTCTTTTCATGGTATTGTTCAGCCTGTTCATTTATGCGCCACTTGCACATTGGACATGGAACCCCGATGGTTTGCTTTTTAAAATGGGCGTGCTGGATTTTGCAGGCGGCACCGTGGTGCACATTTCCGCAGGCTGCGCTGCATTGGCAGGTTCTATTGTTTTAAAAAGGCGCAAAGTTGCCATAACAGGCGAACATGTTAAGCCTGCACGGATCCCTTATGTTTTATTAGGCACAGGTTTGCTCTGGTTTGGATGGTTTGGCTTTAATGCCGGCTCTGCGGTTGCCGCCAACAGCCTTTCTGTTGACGCATTTGCCAATACCAATACGGCAGCCGCGGCAGCCGGGCTTGGCTGGATATTTTTTGATATGCTGAAAGGCAAAAAAGCTTCGGCTTTAGGCTTCTGCATTGGCGCTGTTGTGGGGCTGGTGGCCATTACGCCTGCAGCCGGTTTTGTAGGCTTGCCGCAAAGCATTTTCATAGGCTTTATTGCGGCGATCTGTTCAAATGTGGCAGTATTCTGGAAAGGCAAAACAACTATTGACGATACCCTGGATGTATTTCCCTGCCATGGCATTGGTGGCATTGTGGGCATGATACTAACAGGCGTTTTCGCCAGCAAAGCCATCAACCCCGGAGGAAACGATGGCTTATTATACGGTGGCGGCAGTTTCTTTGCCCACCAGGTATTGGGTTGCTTTATAGTAGTAATATTTGCGCTGGTAATGAGCTTCATTCTTTTCAAAATAGTAGATATCATCAGCCCGATGCGTGTGAGCGAAGAAGATGAAATGCTCGGCCTTGATATTACACAACATGACGAAAGTTTATAATTTTATTTGCCTCCTCAACTAACTTGCTTCAGCTTAAAAGGCCCTGCTGCATTGCGGGGTCTTTTTCTTTTTTCATTGCGGTAGTGACAGCTTCGTCCACCGGCTTGTCAACATAAAACGTCAGCTTAAACCTGACATGACAGGGTTATACCTGGCATAACACTACATTTGTCGGATGCAATACACGCTGAAAAAATCGTTGGGTCAGCATTTTTTAAAAGATGATACTATTAGCAGGAATATAGTGGCTGCATTAACCAAATACCAGTTTAAAAACCTGCTTGAGATCGGCCCCGGCGGCGGCGCACTTACCAAATTTTTAATTCAGTTAAATGATACCAGCTTTAAAGCAATAGAATTTGATATAGAAAAAGTGACATTTCTCTTACAGGCATATCCATCATTGCAAGACAAATTGATCCATGCGGATTTTTTAAAAGCCGATATGCCCTTTGAAGAAGATTTTGCAGTGGTTGGAAATTTTCCTTACAATATTTCCTCACAAATACTTTTTAAAATTCTCGAATGGAAAGAATATGTTCCGCTGGTTACAGGCATGTTTCAGAAAGAAGTGGCGCAGCGCATAGCATCAAAGCCAAATACAAAAGCGTATGGCATATTGAGCGTTTTGGTGCAGGCTTTTTATAAGGTGGATTATTTATTTGACGTGCCACCTTCTGCCTTTATCCCACCACCAAAAGTTATGAGCGGCGTTATTGCATTAACCATCAAAAAAGAATTATTAAACATAAGCAGCAAAGAAAATTTTTTCCTGCTTGTAAAAACAGCTTTCAACCAACGCAGAAAAAAGTTGCGCAATGCTGTTCGTAATTTATTTAATGAAGATATTTTGCAGGCCGGAATTTTTGATAAGCGCGCCGAGCAACTGAGCATTGAAGATTTTGCGGCGCTTACATTTAAAATGAGATAAGCTATAAAATTTTTTTTGGGTAAAACCAGGCAGCCATCATGTCAATCAAAAAAGCAATTATTACCGCCAAAGTGCATGCATATTTAATAGATGAATTAAAAACAAAAGGGTATGAAATTTTACATATACCGGCGGTAACATACCAGGAACTTGAATCGCTGATAAAAGATGTAACGGGCTTAATAGTAACCACAAGGCTGAAAGTAGATAAAGCTATAATTGATAAGGCCGCTAACTTAAAATGGATAGGCAGGCTGGGAAGCGGCATGGAATTAATTGATGTGGCGTATGCAGAAAAAAAGGGAATTGCTTGTGTAAGCAGCCCCGAAGGCAACCGCAATGCAGTGGCAGAACATTCACTCGGGCTGCTGCTAAACCTGCTGAACAATATTACCAGCAGTTTTGAAGAGGTAAAGCATGGTAAATGGATACGGGATGGAAACCGGGGAACGGAATTATCCGGAAAAACAGTTGGCATAATTGGTTATGGAAATACCGGTGAGGCGTTTGCCAAATTATTATCCTCGTTCAACTGCACCATTCTTGCACATGATAAGTATAAATTCGGTTACGCCAAAGACCATGTGCACGAGGCGGAGCCTGAGCAAATTGCACGCTATGCAGATGTGGTAAGCCTGCACCTGCCGCTTACCAAAGAAACATTTCATTACGCTGATGAAGCGTTTTTTAAACGCTTTGAGCGCAAGCCCGTTTTTCTTTCCTGCTGCCGGGGCAAGGTAACAGACACCAGGGCCTTGTTAAATGCATTAAACATCGGTTTTATTAAAGCTGCCGGCATAGATGTGCTGGAAAATGAAAATTTACCTGCTTACTCCGATGAAGAAAAAGCTACGCTTCAGGACCTGTGCAGCAAAAAGAATGTAATCATCACGCCGCACATTGCCGGTTACAGCCACGAAGCTTTTTTTAAAATGGCAAAAGTGGTGCTGGATAAGTTAATGGAAAAAAAAGTTCTATGACCAGTTACTGTAATACGTATTCATTACACCTTAATATTTTAACGCGAAGAAAAAAAACAGGTCAACAAGATTTATTCAGGCAAATTTCTGAACCGACCGTTAAATTTAAATTTCATTCGTACAGGTTTGATTTTTCAATGGTCTCATGCCTGTCTGTTCAGCAGACAGGGAACCTCGCTATGTACATTCCCCTGTGTGTTGAATACATTTTACATGGGCGTTTCATTCGTGCAAGTTTGTTTTTTCGATGGTCTCATGCCTGTCCCGAACTCGCTTCGGGAGAACGCCCTGATGCACATTCCCCTGTGTGAGAAAAAATTATCATGCTCGGTTTCATGCTTTTGCTCCTTGCGTAGTATAAACACCGGGCATTCCGTCAGGCAGCTATTGATCATTTTCTTTTTCAAATAAATCACGATTTTTTCTCAGGCGCGAAGAAAAATTCCATTTCATCGTTTTGTATAAAAAAGCCGGGCGATCTGCTGAATGCGCCACCGAATACAGGAGCAGGCAGCCCGTCTTTAACAACCAAATCTTTATTCGTTATAATCCTTATTTCGTCGCAAATGTTTTCATCAATAAACGATTGCAGCAATTTTGCGCCCCCTTCCACCAAAACGCTTTGAATATTCAATTCATAGCAGGCCTTGGCAATTTGCTGCACCAGGCTGTTGTATTTGTTTGTCCGGTAATAATATACCTGGTTTAAAAAATTTTGGTTAGGATTTATTGTGTGTTTTTCATAATTAAATACAATTGTTGGCGCATCGGCATTAAAGATTTTAAGTTTCAACGGAAGCTTTAAATTTTTATCAATCACCAACCTTACAGGATTTTTCCCGGCCCACAAACGGTTGGTTAAATAAGGATTGTCAGCAATCGCGGTGTTGGTTCCCACTAAGATCGCGGCTGCTTCGTGCCGCCATTTGTGTACCAGCCTGTCGGTTAATTTATTACTGATTATTAGTCGTCTGTCGTCATTTGTTGCTATTATTTTATTAACAGCCTGCGCCCATTTTAAAATAATGTACGGGCGCTTTTGGGTATGAAATGTGAAGAAACGCTTGTTTACATTTTTACACGCGGTTTCCAATATGCCGGTTACAACCTCTGCGCCGGCGGCTTTTAATTTCTCTATGCCTTTGCCATCCACTTCTTTAAAAGGATCGCGGCAACCAATTATAACTTTTGGGATTTTTTTTCGGATGAGGAGGTCGCTGCAGGGCGGCGTTTTTCCAAAATGGGCGCAGGGCTCAAGCGAAACATACAAAGTTGATCTTTCCATAAATTGTTTATCCGCTTCTTTTACAGAATCAATACAATTTACTTCGGCATGCGCTTCGCCATATTTTTGATGATACCCCTCGCCTATTATGCTGTTTTCATAAACCAACACCGCCCCAACCATGGGATTAGGCGCCACAGTTCCTGCTCCAAGCTTTGCCAGTTGAATGCAGCGCCGCATGTATAATTCATCCCGCTGGATCATTCTTCAAAAATAATTAATAGCATTGCAATATGACTATTTCCGAGGCCGGTAAAATGATAACGTCAGCGCTTAATTCAATATATGAACAGCGTGAGCGCACAAACATAATGAATATGGTTTTGGAAAAGCTTACAGGTTTGTCAGGAACAGACAGATTGATTTATAAGAATAGAACGCTTACTTCCACACAGGAAATTAATCTTAAAAAAAATGTTGACCAGCTTTTGCAACATAAACCAGTACAATATGTTCTGCACGAAGCGTGGTTTGCCGGCATGCTGTTTTACGTGGATGAAAACGTATTAATTCCCAGGCCGGAAACAGAAGAACTGGTTGAATGGGTTTTAGAAAAATGCAGCCGTTCCGGCCTGCAAACACCTTCAGTTCTGGATATTGGCGCCGGTAGCGGGTGCATTGCTATTTCAATTAAAAAAAAATTACCAACAGCAAAGGTATTTGCATTGGATTTCAGCTTGCATGCCATCCAAATTGCCGAAAAAAATGCAGAAAAAAATAAGGTTGCCGTACAGTTTTTCCAGGCTGATATATTGAATGTTCAGCAGGCCCTGCCTTTTTCTGAATTAGATGTGGTTGTAAGCAATCCTCCTTACATCATGAAAAGCGAAGCGGCAGCGATGCGTCCAAACGTTTTGCAGCATGAACCGCACAGCGCCTTATTTGTTCCCGATGATGATGCCCTGCTGTTTTATAAAGCCATTACCGGCTTTGCGCTTCAGCATCTTAAAAATCCCGGCGGGCAATTATATTTTGAAATGAATGAACTGTTGGGTGAACAGGTTGCTTCCCTGTTGCATAGTAAAGGGTTTAGTCCTGTCGAGATTAAAAAAGACCTGCAGGAAAAAAACCGTTTTGTGGCAGGTTTTTTAAGATAATACGGGAACATTTATACAAGGCATAAACTAAATTTGCAGTTATGGCTATTACTACAACCAATGCAGCGCAGGTAAAAGAAGAGGTGGAAGCAGGATTGCTGGATGTGCTTGCCGCATCATATAACCTTATAGTTTGGAACGATGAGGTGAATACGTTTGACTGGGTGATTAAAACGCTGGTTGAAGTTTGCGGCCATACGGCAGAGCAGGCCGAACAATGCGCTTATATAATACATTTCCAGGGGAAATATGCCGTTAAGCAAGGCGATTATGAAACCCTTAACCCCATGCGCAAAGCCATCATTGACCGGGGCATAAATGCCACTATAGAAGAAATGGCGGAGCATTAGTTATTATTTACCGGCTATTTAATTTTTTTAATAAACACTTTACGAACAGGTTTTACCTAGCCTGTAAATTAACGCAAGTTCGATATAAACATCCGCCAACCCAATGCTTTAGCTTTGGGCAGGAGATGCGTATAGATTCCCGGCTTTAGCCTGAGCGCTTCAATTAAAAATAAAGCCCTGGCTAAAGCCAATAACACTTTACCTGTAAACAGTCCGGGCTTAAAAGCCCGGGTTAAATTATATCAGACACACGTTAAATTAGTTTCCTTTTATACCGGTTCTTTCCTTTCTTCTGAAAAGCTGATAACTCTTAATAAAATTCCAATTTGTAAATTAATTGATAAATGTGTAAACAAACGCCAATTAAAATTTTAATTTGAATAATAAATTGATTAATAGCTGGTTTGAATTGGTATCAATTATGTTACGCAACATTTTATTTAGCAAGATTGATAATTCTCAAATTATCATTTTTCGTATTTTTTTTGGGATTTTGATTTTGATAGAATGCTGGGGCGCAATACCTACAGGCTGGGTAAAGGAAGTTTTTGTTGATCCGCAAATAACCTTCACTTTTATTGGTTTTGAATGGACTCACTTTCTTCTCGGCCAAACCATGTATTACGTATATGGTTTCCTGGGATTTTTGGGACTCTTAATAACCATAGGCGCTTTTTATCGTATTTCATCTCTGTTATTTGCATTACTATGGTCGCTAACTTATTTTATGCAGAAGGAACATTACAATAATCATTATTATCTTGTAATGTTGGTTGCATGGTTCATGGTTTTTATACCTGCAAATCAATATAAGTCTATAGACGCAGGGTTATGGCCACAAATACGTTCCAATTACACTTACAACTGGAATCGCTTATTATTTATTACCCAATCATTCATTGTTTATTTTTTTGCTGCAATAGCTAAATTATATCCCGGATGGATGAACGGAGATTATTTAAGAATAAGGTTTTCAAGATCTGGGCTTAACAGAGGAGCTTTGGCCAACATTGCATTATCAAAAGAATTTGTTCAGACATTTTCCTGGCTTGGGCTTGGGTTTGATTTGCTTATTGTACCACTGTTGTTATATAAAAAAACCAGAAAGGTTGCTTTTATTTCAGCTTTATTTTTCCACACATTTAATTCAATTACGCTTCAAATTGGAATTTTTCCCTATTTCGCATTGGCATTGTGTGTGTTTTGCTTTCCTCCCGAAACAATCCGAAAAGCATTTTTTCCTAAAAAACCTGTTTATATTCCTGTAAAAAAAGAATTGTGTTCGCAGCATAAAAGGCAAACGGCTGTTATGTTTATGCTTTTTATCTACGTATTATGGCAAATATATTTGCCACTAAGGCATTATAGTATTCCAGGCGATGTTCTTTGGACCGAAGAAGGCCATCGTCTTTCCTGGAGAATGATGCTTAGAACTAAATCTGCCAAAACAAAATTTATTGTAGAAAATAAAAAAACGCATGAAAGAGAAGTAATTAACCTTTTAAATTATTTAACCGATCTTCAGGCCAGTACCATAAAGGATAAGCCGGATATAATATGGCAATTTGCGCAATACCTTAAGAAAGAATATGCAAGAAAGGGCATTGATATAGGTGTTTATGTAAAGTCTTCCTTATCAATAAATGAGGGACCTTATCATAAGTATATTGATAATAAAACCGATTTAGCCAATACAAAATGGAATTATTTTGGGCATCAGCCATGGATTTTACCTGAGCCTGATGACTATTCAAAGCCATAAAATCAGGGTAAAACAGCTGTGTACAGGATTTTTTAAAAATACGGAAGAGCAGCTTAAAACCGGCAAAGGCAATGCCGGCAAATTTGCTTTTATTAATTATGTACAGCAATTAGCAGGCGAAAGCATCGTTGTAATAGATTGCCAGGTTTACACAAAACACCTGGAAAGCCTGGGCGCTGAAATGATAGGCCGGAATGAATTTCTGGCCCTGCTTCAGCATATTGCTTAAATTCTCTTGAATATTATGCTTTTTATAGGTCAGGAGGAATTTCCATTAAATTTTCACGCATTCTTTGTGTAATTTATGCATGAAAAATTTAATGTACGTTTGAGAATGATTATAAATTAATTTATTAACCGCTATATTACGTGTGAACTATCGTAAGTTATCTCTTATCATTTGCCTGCCGCTTGTTTGTTTTTGTGCCGGTGCGCAGGTTAAAGATACCATTCAAACCATATCAAAAAACAATATCTTTCATCATGCGCTAAAGCTTATCAAAAGGAAGAATAAAGATACCAGCACCATCAGCAAGTTCAATCAGCAGGAACTGCTTACCACAAAAAGTGAGACAGCCTTTAAACAATACGAAGGAAAGATCGTCCGCAACATTATTATTAACCGGTTTAAGTTTGAAAAAACATTTACTGACACCTCAAAGTCCATTAATTATTTCGGAACAAGGATATTGAACGAGCTGCATAATAATACCAAGGAGTGGGCAATAAGGGATAACCTGTTTTTTAAAGAGAATACACCGGTAGCCGCTTACCTGCTTGCTGATAATGAGCGTTTTTTACGCACCTTAGATTATATGCAGGATGCCCGTATTATCATTCAGCCCAAAACCGGTTCGCCCGATTCTGTTGATGTATATGTGATTACCAAAGACCTTTTCAGCATCAATGGTGTGCTTAACAGGGCCAGCACCGGCAAGTTTAAGACAACGGCAGAAGATGTAAACCTTTTTGGGGCTGCACAAAGCCTGCAGGCTACTGTTTTGGTAGAGAAAGACAGGGTACCGGCCACCGGCACAGGGTTTTCTTACACAAAATTTAATGTGGCGCATAGCTTTATAGATGCATCGGTTGGTTATTCAACTATTAACCCCGACCTTTTTGACCGCACAACCGATGAGCATGCCATGTATCTTTCCCTGCAGCGAAACCTTGCTTCGCAATACAAGCATTTTGCGGGGGGCCTGACGATAGGCGATTTTAAAACCATCAATTATTATAACAAGCCGCCATTTGATTATTATGATTATCATTATAAACTATTTGATGCCTGGATAGGTTATAACCTTGGCATAAAAAAATATGCGCTCAACCATAACCATCTCGAAAGGCATTTTGTAAGCATCCGTTACATGAATACAAATTTTGTAAAAACACCGCAGCAGGCCATTGATGAGCTTATATTCAGGTTTAACGACAAGCAGGCTGTTTTAGGCCAGTTTACTTTTTTTAAACAAGCATTTTATAAAACAAATTACCTCTATGGTTTTGGGAATACGGAAGATGTTCCCTATGGCTACAACGTGTCATTTACAGGCGGCTGGTATAAACAGTCCTTTCTTTCCAGAATGTACAGCGGCGTTGATGCCAACCTTTACAGCGTATATAGCAAGGGAGATATTGTTCAATACTTTTTACGCACCGGCACATTTTACAACAAAGGAAAAATGGAAGATGGCGCATTACTTATAGGCGCTTCCGCATTTAGCAGGGCTGTGCTGCTAAAAAATTTTAAGATGCGCCAGTATGCCCGTATTTCCTATACACATGTCTTTAATCGTACAGGGCTGGAGCCTTTGCGCTTAGACAATCCCTTTGGCATTCGCTATTTTAAAGCCGATTCGGTATTGGGTAATAATAGGTTTAGCCTGCATTCTGAAACCATTACTTTTACCGATTTTAAAATTTTTGGTTTTAAATTTTCTCCATTTGGCTTTGCAGACATTGCGGCAATAAAAACAAAAGATGAGCCCGGCATTCAGGATTGGTATTATGGTTTTGGCGGCGGCATAAGAACGAGAAATGAAAACCTGGTATTTAAAACCACAGAGCTAAGGTTTGTTTATTTGCCAAATATCCCGCAGGGCTTATCCCAATTTCTCGTGCGGTTTACAATAAACATACAGTTCCGGTATAACACCAATTATGTGCATGCGCCGGACATCATTCAGCTTAACAGCGATTACGATAATAATATTTTTTAAATGAGCCGCTCTCAATTCTCCAGCTTCGTTAAAATATCCTTTTTAAAGCTGTTCCACATTTTATCAAAACTGCCGTTATCGTTTTCTTTCCAGCGCTGAAGCCGGTCACGCATTTTTTGTTTGCGCTCTTCTTTGGCTTCATCAAAAAAATACCGGATAAACTCACTATCCTGCTCAAAAGCAATTTTGTTATACAATGCTTTCAATTTGCCTTCCTGCTGCATGTTGGTTTCTGTAATTTCTTTCTCCATTATTTCCTGCAACCTCAGTTTTTCATCATACGTCCCACCGGGCAATAATGATTTGGCAAGCACAGGCATCAGCTCAATCAATACCAAAATAATAACCAGTAAATAATAACGAAACTGTGCAGCAGCATTGTTTTGGATAATATTATGCAAAGCCTCCGTCTGCGTTAAGAAACCATCATTCATTAAAACATTAAATGCCTGCAATTCTTTTTGTTTGATTTGATGAATGGCGCTTAATGCACTGTCAGCGCTGTTTAGTGCTGGTTGCAATGCAGCATGCAGGTTTTTATACGCATCATCAAGCTTTATATATTCGTCTTGCTTTGCCCGGGCAATATCTTTCAAACCTATTTTACCGCTGCCGCCTGTGCCATCGGTTTCGGCAATAAAAGCGTTACGGCTGGCAGCTACCTCATTATATTTTATATTAAGTTGCTGTTGCATTGATTTTTTGTCCTGCTGCCACCTGCTTATTTCCGGCGCATACAGGCTATCCAGTTCATGCTGCCTGGCAATTTTCCGGTGTTCGTTATCCAATGAAACCTGCACATGAATTTCTTTATTGAATAAATACAGCAATGCCGGTTGCGCCATAAAAGTACCAATGGTAAGCGCCAATATCAGCCTGAAAACAACAGGCAGCATTTTGCGTTTATTGGCGGTTGTAATGCCCTTTATAAGAGCACGGTCAATACTGAGAATGATAAGCCCCATAAAAACACCCAACATGATTGCAGCAATTACATTGCTCACAACCGTACTGAAAAAATAGCCCCATGCAAGTGTGGCAAAGGCCCAGGTTCCCAATACCGCCGCGCCGGTAATGGCATAGCGGTTGCGATCTACCGTACAGTCTTTTATCAACTCTTTTTCAGCAGTTGCCAGCCACCATAAAAACTGCGTGCATGATGAAGGTGCATAATCGTCCCTTCGTAAAAGAGCATGCGTATCCGGTTCCATTACATGAAATTTTACTGGTAAATAATGATGGGTGAAGATTGGGACTTTACTGGAAACGCAGCAATTTAACGTTGATTGTGAAGCTGGAAAAATTTAACAGGCGAAAGTTTGCCTGTTAATTCAACCGGCACGGTGAAGCCGGGCTTATGAATACATTAAAAAAAATTAACCGGCAGATAATTTTTTGGCAAGGCAACCTTTTGCATTCGTCAATCCCTTGTAAGCAAGCGATTCAGGCGGCATGCTTTGCACAGCTAACCATAACTGTTTCTTTTCATAATCATTCAAATCATCTGCTTCATAAAAATACGTGCGTATGGTAAAAAGAAAAGCATTCACTTCAGGAAAGCCAATCATATTTTGTCTTTCCGTTCGTATAAACAACCTGGCGGCATCATTTATCTGCCTTCCCTCCCACGCTGTTTTATTAATGGAAGGCGGCGGCTCCGGGTGATGGTTTAACCTGTTGTCTGTTGCAATGCCCCACGCAAATCTTGTAAACGGCCCCTTTTGAACAATGGATTGAAGCATCTTGAAATAATGCCCAAAAGTTTTTTGCATGCCGGCCACAGGCGCATGCACCGCATCAAAAGGCTTCCCTGTTTTTTGCTGCGGCGACCAATGATTGGGCGAACATACATGAATAGCCGCCAGCCAGTCTTTATTGTTTTCTAACTGGCATATCGCAAAATCTTCCTGCGCCTGGCTGCACAATGCATCAAACAGGGAAATATAATTGTTGTTATACAACTGCATCGTGTTTTTATTCCATGCTATTGCTTCATGCGTTCTGACATTGCAGAAAAAACAATTTCCGCCGCTATCTTCAAATTCAAACAGCGAAGGATATTCTTTCTGAAGTTGTGAAGCTATATAGGCAGTAACCTGTTTAATGGTTGAAGGATTAAGGTTATGCTGGCAGCAGTATTTATGCATGTTTTCATTCCTGCAGTTTTTTTTGTTACCGAGATAAGCATCATAATCCTGATCAATATATGAAAAATAAGTTTATCATATTCTGCTTCCGCTTTTGATACGGGGATTAAGCCCGGCGCTACCGAATAAGCACCTGTAAGAAAAGGCAAATACTTCATACAACTGGAAAATTACCTAAGTTTTAGCAAGCTCAGCACTTTATTAAAATCTCGTATAAAAAGCCAGTTGTATTGCATTATTGGAAGTGTTGGCAGATGCGCCTTTTATATACTGGTTAAGATAACCGGCATCCATATCAAACTTAGCATTAAACCGATAACCAACTGCCCCGTAAACCCTGTTCTGGTCAAACAGTTTGCCATTAAGCATCTCTTTATTCTGAATGTTGAAAAAGATTTCGTTTTGAACAGCTGCAAAAAAACCTTTGGCAAAAGCTGCTTCCTGTTTTGCTATTGGAACAATCAGCCGGGCAAAATAACGGAGGCGTTGAGAAAATATCTGATCAGCCTGCCGTTCAATAAACCGTTGTTCCAGCCTGAAACGGTGCTGCAGCGAAACCTGGCTCAACTTCATGTTATAAATATATTGTTCCCATATACGATTTTCCACGAGTGTGTTTTTTGCCGGATCCGGTAATCTGTTGTAATGGCCTATAAAAGCATAACCCGCAGTTGCATTGCTTTTGGAATTAATGTAAAAGGTAAGGCCCGGCCTTATTAAAACATGCCTTACATAATCCCGGTTATCTGCAGAGCGAACCTGCACATCAGATGTTAAGCCAAAACGCTTTGAGAATTTATACGTGTTAAACCAGGCAAGCCAGCCTGTGTTTTCTGAAATGGTTTGTGCAGCCGGCGCCTTGAAAAGGAAAAAGCTGATAACAATAGTTAATATGATTTTCTGTTTGCGCATGGGTTTTTTGCGCAAGATAATTGCTGATTATTTTTTTTCAGGCTTTTGATCGTATATCTTAACATTTACCGGCTAAGCGCTGCAATAATATCATCCGCGTTTCCCAGTTCCCCTATTCTTGGAAAAATATATTGGATGCTTCGCTCATGCGCTTCTTCCACCCTGTCACTCATGGCATCCAGCGCAAAACTTATATTATAACCAAGCTCACTCGCAGCCCTTGCCGTGCCTTCTACGCCAATGCTTGTAGAAACGCCTGCCAGCACAATGCCGGTAACATTCCGCTTTCTTAATTCTTCGTTCAGCGTGGTTTCAAAAAAAGCATTCCATGTATGTTTGGTAATGAAGATATCGCTGCTTGCTGCGTGGAGCTTATCTGTTATTTTAAACAAGCTTTCATCAGTTGGAAATGCATTCATTGCTGCTTCTTTTCTGGATTGCACCCATGCGGCATTGCCCGGGTTTACATTCACAAAAATCACGGGTAGTTTTTTTTCTTTAAAGGCATCAATCAATTTGTTTGTATTATTTAATACCTTATCCATTGAATGCACAACAGGTGCAGCTACAACGGCATTCTGAAAATCAATTAACACAAGCGCTGTGTTTTTATCAATTGCTGTTATCATAATCTCTGTTTTATTTTATTTAGGATACTGCAGCTTCAACAGATTGTACTGCTTTACCAGCAGGTTCTTTATTTGTTTTTATTGTGCTGATATGGAGAAAACGGAAATGCAATAAACCAATTATTAAAGCAATACATCCTTCGGCTAAAACCGTATTGGGAACGCCGATCCATTGTGATACGGAACCTACGATCAGTCCGCCCAAAGGCTGCATGCCAAAGAATGCCATGGCATAAAAACTGATCATCCTGCCCCGCATGGCAGGGTCTGCTGTGGTTTGAACAATAGTATTGGTGATGGTAACCTGCGACATCATTCCAAAGCCTGTTAACACCGCACAGGCAAGCGCTACCAGATAGTGATGCATATAAGAAAACAGCACAAGCCCTGAACCAAAAATGAGGGTATTAATGGCAAGCACTTTCCGTATATCGCTTCCGGGCTTAAGTGATGCTAAAAAAATGGCGCCGCTTAATGCGCCTAAACCGATCATGCTGTCAATTACGCCAAACGTAGATGCGTTTCCCCTGAAAATATCTTTGGCATAAACAGGCATTAAAGTGGAGAATGGCAAAACAAAAAGGCTGATAAAACCAAGCATGGCGATAATAAACCTCAATTGCTTTTCCTGTTTTAAATAACGCCATCCGTCCTGCATATCCTGTAAAATATTCTTTTTATGATGTAGTATGTCCGCTTTCGGTAACCGCATCATTAACAGGGACGAAATAACCGCAATAAAGCTTAGGGCATTTAACCCGAAACAAAATACATCCCCGAATTTCTCCAGTATAAAACCTGCAATGGCAGGGCCGATCAATCTTGATAAATTAACCATGGAAGAGTTTAAGGCAAGCGCATTGCCAATGTATTTCTTATCTTCTATTAATTCATTCACCAGCGATTGCCTTGCCGGCACATCAAAGGCATTGATGATGCCAAGAACAAAGCTCAGTGATAAAATCGCCCAAACCGAATAATGACCGGAGAGAACAATAAGGGTTAATAACGCAGCCTGTATCATGGAGGCAACCTGCGTTATCAATAATACGCGGTAACGGTTATGCCTGTCGGCCGTGACGCCGCCAATAAAAGAAAATACGAATGAAGGGAACATGGTGGCAAACAACGAAAGCCCCAGCATAAGCTTTGAATGGGTAAGGGAATACACCACCCAGCTAACGGCTGTTTTTTGCATCCATGTGCCCATAAGTGATATGGATTGCCCTAAAAAATATAACCTGTAATTGCGGCTTTTAAACGCTTCGAACGTGGTAATGCCCTTCTTTTGTTTTTCTTCAGTCATCTTCGAAATCAACTATTTTTTTTAAAGGCACAAGCGCTTTTTTAAGAACCTGTATTTCTGCCGCAGTGCAGGTGTGCATAAGCGCCTGGTAAAGCCAGTTATCCTTCTCCTCTCCTACCCGCTTTACCATGGCAGCGCCTTTGGCAGAAAGGGAAATAAATGACTTGCGCTTATCTTCTTTTGATGCCCGCCTGTTAATATAACCGAGCGCTGAAAGGTGATTTAATATTTGCGACATGGATTGCGTGGTTATTTTTTCAGCAGCCGCCAGCTCATTCGGCAGCATTTCACCGGAACGGTTTAATAATCCCATTACCGACCGTTCCGTAAGTGAAAGCGTGATGCCCGTTGCTGAATGCCTGCGGAGTTTTTTAACAAGCCTTGTAACGGTTGTGCGAACTTCGGAAATAAGCTCAAGATCAGATTGCTTTGCCATTTTAGTAAATAAACTTGTAAGTTTACCTTACAAATTTACAGCCTTAAATCATTAAAATATTCCTGCAATTGCCTTTTTTAGATATTTTTAAGGCTTCAGTCATCAGGTTTTACAGAATTGATATTTTTACACGAAATCAAATAACTGTTATGCGAGCAAAAATTTTATTGTTATGCGCCCTCCTGTTTATGTTTTCTTTTTTATACAGCCAGCAAAAAGGATATTACCGCACACCTGCTATTAATGGCAGCACCATCATTTTTACGGCAGAGGGTGATTTATGGAAATATGATTTAAATACCGGCTTTACCATGAGGCTTACTACAGACAAAGGCCTGGAAATAAACCCGGTTATTTCCCCCGATGGAAAACAGATGGTGTTTAACGGCCAGTACGAAGGTATCTCCGAACTATACTTCATGAGCATAAATGGGGGCATACCCAGGCGCATTACTTATGATTTTGATGGCGCCATACAGGCGTATAGCTGGACAAAAGACGGCAAAATAATCTATAGAACATCCGCCCGCAGCTCAATACCTGCTTCCCAAATATTTAAGCTTGACCCTGCAACGCTTGCCAAAGAAATCATTCCCTTATGGCAGGCTTCTTACGGCTGCTATGATGATAATAATATTTTGTTTTTTACCCGTTTCAGAAACCAGGGCAGCAAAACAAAAAGATATAAGGGCGGCCTGATAGAACAGGTTTGGAAATTCAACGGATCGCAGGAGGCCGTAAATCTCACCGGCGATTATGATGGCGCCAGCACCAGCCCGATGATCTATAATAACCGGGTTTATTTTTTATCAGACCGCGACGGCACCATGAATATCTGGAGCATGAATGAAGACGGTAAAGACCTGAAGCAACATACATTCTCGAAAGGCTGGGATATTCAAACGCCATCCATTAACGGATCAAAAATTGTTTATCAGAAAGGCGCTGACATTTGGATGTATGACATCAGTTCAAACCAGGAAAAAATGTTAGACATCAACCTTGTTTCAGATTTTGATCAACGCAAAGCAAAATGGATTAAAAGCCCGGTTGAATCCATATCCAATGCGGATATCTCGCCCAACGGTAATTATGCAGTTATTATAAGCCGCGGAAGAGTTTTTGTATCGCCTGGCAAAAGTGACCGCTGGCAGGAAATAAGCAGGAAAAGTGGTGTTCGTTTTAAAGAAGCGCATTTCATCAATAATAAAAGTATTGCCGCTTTGTCTGATGCTTCAGGCGAATATGAAGTGTGGAAAATGAATGCCGACGGAAGTGATACGGCTGTTCAGGTTACAAAGAATACAAAAACCATCATCAGCTTTTTCAGGATATCGCCGGATGGAAAACAGATTGCCTTTTGCGACAAAAATGATGTATTACGCATTGCTGACGTGGCAAACGGTACTGTAAAGTTCACATTCGACAGTGCTTATTCGGGCATTAATGAACTGGTTTGGTCGCCGGACAGCCGCTATCTTACCTTCTCTCAAAACATAGCCAATCTGAATGCACAGATATTTGTAGTTGATACGCGCAACATGAAGATGCTGCCTTTAACAACATCCAGGCTTAACAGTTATAACCCATCCTGGAGCCAGGATAGCAACTGGTTATATTTTGTTTCAGAGCGGCAGCTCGTTTCGCAAACACGTTCACCCTGGGGTTCACGCCAGCCCGAGCCTTATTATACCAATACGGCAAAGATGTATGCTATGCCGCTCGACAGCGCTGCAAAGTTCCCTTTTCTTCAAACAGATTCATGGTTAACCGACTCTGTTTTTAACCCTTCTGCCAGTGAACAAAAAGCATCAGGCGACAAAAAACAGAAAGGTAAAACAACAACCCCTGCCGAAAAGAATTATAACTGGAGCTACCTGAAAAATATTTTGTATGAGGCGCCGGTTAAAAGCGCCAACATTTATAATATGGCTGTTGCCAATGGCTATTTATACTGGACAGAATCGCCTTCAGACCAAAATGATAACAGCGGTTCCAAATTATATGCTTTGAAAATTGAAGAAAGCAAAAAGTATGAACCAACACTGGTTGCATCAGGCATAAATGGTTTTACGGCAAGCGGTGATGGTAAAAAGCTGTTGGTATTTTATAAAAATAATTCGCTGGCTATTGCCGATGCCAATGGCCAGAAAGCTGATGCGGATAAAACCAAACTTGAACTGGATAACTGGAGTTTTGTGGTTGACCCGCAGGAAGACTGGAAACAAATGTTCAACGATGCATGGCGCATGATGCGTGATTATTTTTATGACCGCAACCTGCACAATGTAAACTGGGCCGCCATACGCGATCAATATGCGCCGCTTGTTGCAAGGTTGACAGACAGGTATGAATTAGATGACTTGCTTAGCCAGATGGTGGGTGAGCTTTCTGCCCTGCACACTTTTGTAACCGGCGGCGACAAACGCCGTTCAGATGATTTGATACAGGCAGGCTTTTTAGGCGCTTTCTTTACCAAAATAGCAACCGGTTTGCGTATTGATCATATTTATAAAAGCGATCCGGATTATCCTGATTTTTCTTCACCGCTCAATAAACCTGAATTAAACATAAAAGAAGGTGATGTTATAACGGCTGTTAATAATGTTGCTGTAAAAGATGAGGCAGATATGGCAACATTACTGGCGAATAAAATTGATGAACCGGTAAAGCTCAGCCTGCTTGATAAGAACAACAAACCTTACTTCCAGGTTGTAAAACCCTGTTCTGCAAGAGATGCAGCTACGCTGCGTTACGAAGAATGGGAACTGGTGAACCGTGAAAAGGTTGACAGCCTGAGCAATGATGATATTGGCTATGTGCACCTGAAGGCTATGACAGGCCCCGATATGGATGATTTTGTAAAACAGTTTTATCCTGTATTTAACCGCAGGGGTTTGATACTGGATGTGCGGGAAAACTTTGGCGGCAACATAGATAGCTGGGTGCTTGAAAAACTATTGCGCAAAGCATGGATGTACTGGCAGGGGCGCGCCGGCGGCCCTACATGGAATATGCAATACGCTTTCCGCGGCCACATGGTAATCTTATGCGATCAGCAAACTGCTTCTGACGGCGAAGCTATAACCGAAGGTTTCAGAAGGTTAGGATTGGGAAAAGTAATCGGCACGCGTACCTGGGGTGGTGAAATCTGGCTCAGCATGGATAACCGTTTGGTGGATGGCGGTATTGCCAGCGCCGCAGAAAACGGCGTGTATGGCCCTGAAGGCAAATGGCTGATAGAAGGCCGCGGCGTTGAACCTGATATTGTTGTTGATAACCTGCCTTATGAAACCTTTAAAGGTAAAGATGCACAGCTTGAATATGCCGTTGATTATTTAAAGCAACTGATAAAGGAACAGCCTGTTGAAGTGCCGAAGGCGCCGGCGTACCCGGATAAATCGGTGAAGTAGGATGAGGGTGGAATGGGTCATTAATCAATGCGCCTATTCCGGGCGCTGTTACGTATTCATCTGTAAAAGGTAAATTTTTGGTTTTAGTAGTCTTCAAACAGATGATGACATTATTTGTTAGATACTAAAATGGCGGTTTTAATATTTTTAAGGCTCAGACGCTACCGGAAATGCTGTCTGCATCTTCAACAATATTATTCTTCTTACGGTTTGGGAACCCATTATCGGGTATAATCCACAGTTTCCAAAAAGCGTTATACCATAATTTACTCCTTAAGGCTCCTGTATGGTGAATACAAATTCATAATTTCTTAAAGTCCGGAAATTATCAACCTGTTAACTTTGCCATCCAAAAAAAATGTTTGATTTTTTGACTTATCTGAGTATCAAAAATGGCGGTAGATCAACAATTAATTCTCCGGTTTACGGAAGGCAGTGACGTAAACAATAGAAATTGTTATGCAAAGCCTGCAGGCCCATTGGAACGGCGAAACCGGTCTGATTGATGTGGGAGGATTGCATGCATGCCTGTTCGCCCTTCGGTCAGACCGCTATCGCGGGCCGGCCGAACCTTGCAGCGGCTGGAAAAATATTTCAGTTGAACTGGAAATTTGATGCTCGTAATCTTTCTTCCGATGCAATTTCCGGGTGCTGATTGATTATTCTCCGTTTCTTTACTATAGGCATAAATTAACCGCTAAGGTTCGTTTATATGGAAAAAGACTGTCTTGTGGTTTGGTTCTAACGGCACTCCTCCTCCATCTGTGATGGATACAGGCAATACATAGTCTATCACATCGGCCGGAAGAAGCGTGAGGTTTATATATAAAGGAATATCAACAGAAGAAGCTCCCTTTGGAATTGTATATGTTGTTTGTTCCAGGCGTACAGCTTCCGCTGGTACGATCTTATAGCCGGTTTGTTTTTCGCTGTTCATTGAATCCAGCGCCACGGAATCTGTTTCTACGGTAAAATTAAGCGCCTTTTTAAGGCCGCCGGCAATGCTTACAGAACCCACCAAATGCACCTGCTGAAAGTCTGTAGTATCAATAGGATAAAATTCCGTAAATCCGCCGGCGGAAAGCATCAGGTACGCGCTGGATGCATCTTTATTATCAACAAATCCGCTTTTTGAACAGGAGACAATGCATAGTTGCAGCAGCAATACACAGCCCGTAATGGAAAAATATTTCATAGTTACATTATTTTCTTATTAATAAGTTGAATCCCATATCTCTACATCTGACACACCAATTGTAAGCGGAAACGTAGTCTCCGTATTGAACATATATACGCGGAACCAGTTTAAGGCAGTATAATCTGTGCTGCCGCCCGTACTGTTGGCATCAGCAAAATTCAGTTTCAGCAGGTTCCAGCCTGCTGTCAGGTTTAATTCTGAAAGTATAATAGGGAAAGTGGTTTCCTCCACATCGGGACCGCTGCCGCTGCCTATTTCAAACTGCCCTATTTCTGCATCCTGGTCATACGCTTCAGGATCTGAAATATAAAACCATAAACGGAGCTGGCCGTTTACCTGGGTCACTTCCGTTGCCACAACAGTATCCGGCTGATATTGTATAAGCTGCAGGGTTCCTGATGTGATTGTTGATTTTACCGAGCCATATCCATTCTGTGTATCATCAGGGTCGAACCACATGCTAACCCCTCCCCAATACTGTGAATTACTTGTATTGGCAAACAGCACCGGTGCAACCGCAGGCCCTAAAATAGTGACGTATCCTAAAGAAATATGGTTAGCGCAGGCTGTATTGCCAAGCATCGCCTTATAAACAACATAGCTGCCCGCCTGGCTGGCTGCAAGATTGATGATACCTGTAGTGGAATCCAGCACAAGGCCCGAATCTTTGGTGTAGAACAGGCCCGGAATATCGGCCCCGCTAATGTATGTGGGCATTATGGTATCGGGGGTAATGCCTTCTACATACCGGTACGTGGAATCCTGGTAAGTAAATTCTGAATCACAGAGCGGAAGCGTTTTGTCCTGCTTTTTACAGGATGTTACAACACAGATACCTATAAAGAACAATACAATAATAATTATCTGTATAAACGGTTTCAATTGCATGGCTTAAAATTTTAAATAACTAAGGTTTTACCAGCCGGGGTTTTGTTCCAAAAGTGGGTTTTTATTAATTTCTGACTGGGGTATTGGAAACAGGTCCCATTGCTGTTCTATGCGATACCTGGTGCGTACCGGCACTACTTCATAATTAAGTGTATTGCCGCTTTTGGTTATATACATTCCATGAGTGGTTATATTGAAAGCCTGCACCCCTATCTTCCAGCGGCGCACATCCCAAAAGCGGTTGTCTTCAAAAGCCATTTCTATCAGGCGTTCATGACGGATTTTTTCGCGCATTTCATCCTGGCTTAACCCTGTGGGTAAATCCGGTAACCCGGCGCGGCTCCTGATGGCGTTTACAGCAGTGTACACTTCTGAAACAGGCCCTGAAGCTTCATTACGCGCTTCTGCGAAATCCAGTATTACTGTTCCCAGCCGGTACAATATCCAGGTAGCATAACGGGTATTACCCTTGGTGATTATAACCGATTCATCTAAGAATTTGCGTATAAAATACCCGGTTTGGGTACGGGTGTGCTGCCCTATGCCGATGGCATCGGTGCCGCCTACAAATGTTTCAACTGAGCGTCCCTGCCAGGCAGCGCCATTATACAGGATGGATGCGTAAAAGCGCGGTTCCCTGTTATCATAAGGATTGGCAGGATCATAACCCGAAGCAGTGTTCACGGAACCGTCACTGTTAAAAGGCGCCAGGCCGTTAGACATTTCATAGGCATCTACTATTTCCTGCGTGGGGTTAAGCCCGGCCCAGCCACTATACCCGTTAGGCTCCAGGTAAAGATTCATGGCATTGGTAGAGCCTGCATTATAGGCATAAATAACTTCCTGGTTATAATTAGACAAAAATAGATTCTGGTAACTGGCGTACAGGCCATATCCCAAATCGGCGTTGCTGATGATTGCATACGCGGCATTGGCTGCAGCGTCCCACCGCGCCAGGTCATTATCGGGATTATACAGAGGGCTTGCATAGAAAAGCAGCGCTTCGGCTTTTAAAGCCAGAGCCGCCCCTTTCGTGGCCCGGCCTGTTTCCGAATTATAAGGCGTAACCGGCAATACGCCCGCCGCCGCATCGGCCATGCCAACAATATAATTAACACATTCTTCGGCTGATGCCCTGGGCAATTTCAGGTTGTCATTTACGCTAAGCACTTCGTCAACAATAATAAAGCTGCCATAGTTTTTAAGCAGTTGCATATAGAAAAATGCCTTTAAAAAAGTCGCCTCCGCTTTCCGCTCTGCTATTAAAGCCGCATCCCCCGGCACATTATCAATATTTTTCAGGTAAATATTCGCTGCCCTGATATAAGCGTATTCAAACAGCCAGTAGTCTCCTAAAGGATAGTCATAAGCGCTTTGCTGGCCGGCATTGAAATCGTAGGCCCCTGCTATCAGGTTTCCGGATTCAGCCTCATCTGTTGTTGCGGAAAAAGGGGAGATGTAAAGCTCCGAACTTTTGTACACAGACCCATACAGGTCTGAATATACATTGGTAAGAAATTTATCCGCCACCTGCATATCGGCAAATGCTTCCTCCTCGGTCATTAATTCATCGGGCTCTTCAAAAAATTTCTTGCAGCCCATGCTGCAAAAGAGCATTAATATGCTTAAAAAGCTAAATATCTTTTTCATTATATACCCAGAGGTTTTATTGATTAAAAATTTGCATTCAATCCTATATTTATTACCCGCTGCTGCGGATAACTGTGGTTACCCGACCAGGAAGGATTTTCGGGATCGGTGAGCTTTACTTTATCCCAGGTAAGCAGGTTGGTGCCATTGGAATATATTCTCAGGCTGGTTAACCCCGCTTTTTGCATAAACCTGGCCGTACAGGTATAGCCAATTTCAAAGTTTTTAAGGCGCACATAATCCCGGGGGCGCATCCAGAAGCTATTCAGGATTTGGTTATTGGCATTATCGCCCACATACAGGCGCGGGTAAGTAGCCGTGGCGGCGGTTTCCGGCGTCCAGCGGTGCAAATGCCATTCAATTGCTTTACCGGTTCCTCCCCTGAACTCCCATGTGGGAAAATTGTCCAGGAAAATAGTTCCATGCGCAGCGCCCTGAAACAACAGGCTCAGATCAAAACCTTTATAGGAAAAACGGCTTTGAAAGCCAAACATAATTTCCGGTATTGCCGGGTTATAACCCAGTGGCACTTTGTCCGTTTCATCAATCACGCCATCGCCGTTGATGTCTTTGTATTTTATATCGCCCGGGCGTAGGGTAGATGCCGATACAAAAGTGGGTTTGGCGCTGTTATCAATATCTTCCTGGCTTTGGAAGAACCCTGTTGCCACATATCCAAACAATTGCCCTACTCTCTGGCCGGTCTGCCGCAGGTAAGCATACTCTTTTGCTTCCTCATCCATATACAGCACTTTATTGCGGGCATAGGTGAAATTGCCGCCAAATTCATAATGAAACTTGTGAGCCGGGTCATTTTTATAGTTAAGCTCAAAATCTATCCCCTTGTTTTCCACTACGCCAATATTCACAGAAGGAAGATCCGAACCGGACCGGCCCAATATATAGGATGTGGTTCCGCTGGTAGTAAGAATATTGTCCCGCTTTTCATAAAACACATCGCCTGAAAAAGTGATCCTGCTCTGCAAGGCGCCAACATCTATGCCCACATTCGCTTTACGCGCCCTTTCCCATTTAACGGCAGGATTAGCCAGCGCACCTTCCGTAATGCCCGGGTATGTTCCCTGCATAAAATCATAGCCGGTGCCCGAACTAAACGTTTGCAGGTACAGGAAGCGCCTGCTTCCCAACTGATCATTGCCCGCCTGGCCATAAGAGGCCCTCAATTTCAGAAAATTAACCAGCTTGCCTTTTCCGTAAAACCCTTCGCGGGAAATAACCCAGCCCAAAGAATAAGAAGGGAAAAAACCGAAACGGTTCCTGGCCGGAAATTGCTCAGAGCCGTTATAACCCATATTTACCTCTCCAAAATATTTTTGTTTATAAGCATACGTAATGCGGGCAGCCGTTCCCATATAAGAAAAAGGCAGATCATAAGTCGCATCATACGTTACCTTCCTGTTCTGATTAAACAACACTAAGGCAGTAACATCATGAAAGCCAAATGTGTGGGCATAATCCAATGCCGCTTCTATATTTACCATCCGGTTAAAACCGTAGTCTTTTGATGTGCCCAATTCAGTTTCAGAGCCGATTGTATTATATGACCCGTCATCCAGCAACTGATATACAGCATAACCTCTTGTGCGGGATATATTATAATTGGCCTGGCCATCAAAAGAAAAAGAAGCCCTTGCGTTTAATCCCGGTGTAATAAAATCCAGCTTATGGGCCATCTTATAGGTGCCCTGCAGCATGGTAGCATAATAATTACGGTAGCCGGAATAAGCGATCAATCCAAGCGGGTTTTCAGGCTGTGAAGCATCGCCTGCAAGGCTGCCGTCTGCATTTCTTACCGGGTAGGTAGGCGGTATCCTGTTCAGTATCTCGAAGATCAGCCAGGTGTCCCTCCCGGGATAATTTCGGTTTTCCACCCGGCCTGCCAGGTCAAGCCCGATGCTGAACTGATCGGTAACATTTATATCTATGTTCGAACGGAAATTATACCTGTTGTATTTCACATTACTGCTGTAGGGATTCAGGTCGGAGAAATTGTACATCCCCTCCTGGGTAAAGGCGCTGGCAGAAACAAAATATTTCACCCGGTCGCTGCCACCCGATATATTCAGGTTTGCCCTCGACATGGGCGTGTTTCGCTTTAAAAATATTTTTAACCAGTCTGTATTGGAATACAGGTAAGGGTCTGCTCCTATTTTGTAATATTCAAGATCCTTATCACTGTATTTTGCAGGCAGGCCGTCATTAGCCAGCGCCTCATTGTACAGCCGGGCATAATCGTATGAACCTACATATTTTGGCAAGCGCATGGTGTTTTGCCAGGCCCGTTCAACACTGAATGAGATGCGTGGCTTTCCGGAGAAACCCCTTCTTGTGGTAACCAGGATAACGCCATTAGCGCCACGAACGCCATATAACGCAGTGGACGAAGCATCCTTTAAAATACTTACGGTAGCCACTTCATTAGCATCTAACTGCGCAAAATCACGCCCCAGCACACCATCCACCACTATCAGCGGCGAAGCATCGTTAAAAGTGGGCGTGCCACGTATATACAGGTTGGAAACATCGCCGCCGGGCTCGCCGCTCATCTGAATGGCTAACAGACCGGGCAGCCGGCCCGCCAGTGCGTTGGCCAGATTGGCCACCGGGCTTTGACGCAGGTCCTGGGTGCTTACCGAAGAAATGGCCCCGGTAAGGCTTACTTTCTTTTGCTTGCCGTAAGCCACCAATACCACATCGTCCAAAGTGGCTGCATCGCCGGGATATAGAGTAATATCAATTACCGTGCGGTTGCCAACTTCCATATTCACCGTTTTATAGCCGACATACGAAAAACTAAGTGTATCATCAGGAAGCGCAGTTACCGTATATTCTCCTGCGGCATTGGTGGAGCTTCCGGCATTGGGTGTTTTTTTAGGCACCACCGACACACTGGCAAGGGGCTCTGATTTAGGACCCATCACTTTTCCTTTAATGGTTATTGGCCCGTTATTTTGCGATATGGCAATAATGGGCAACAACATGACGGCTGCGCAAAACGGCAGCATATAGTTTTTAGCAACCCGGATGCAGAGAGTAATGGACAAGCGAATCATTATTTATTGTTTTATGTTTATTACGTCAGTTAATGTGATCAGTTAAAACATGATCTTCAACCGGCACCGCAAGGGCCATTAAAACTGTCTGGAAAAGTATCAATCATCATCATCGCACTGTTTTATTTTGAAGAAGGTATTGTTTATATAAGAGGAAAAACGAAGAAGGATTCAGCACTTTAATACTGCTGTCTTTCTGCTCCAGTTGCTGAACTACCTGTTTGTACCATAAAGGTGTTTTCAGGATACTCCGGAACCAGTGAAAAGGAATATTCCGTTTATGAACACGATCAATAATATGATCGGCCGCTGCAGACGGATCATCCTCGACTATATCATCATCAGCCGCCAGCACCGGCATACCATACCGCAGGCCTGTAAGCTTAAATTTTTGCGGTACGATCCCGTCTTTACTGAACACGGAATAACTCCGCAGAACATGGTCATTCATAGCAGGCGCATCGCCGTCAACAATAAAACCGGTAATGCTTATATCCCATCGTTTATAAAAAGGTTGTTATGCGCTTCCCATGCCTCAGCGCCATCCGGCAGGCCTGAAATATCCCGTGGAGCCTGCAACATACCGGGGTTCAGATAGCCGGCCCCATTATCTGCAGCGGCGAAAAAATCATTTGCCGTCGCTGTCTCCCGCATATAGTCCAGCGCCATGGGCGCCCTTCTTTCCAAAACCGGGCTAACAGACCACATTAAAGGCACTTTACCACGGCTGGAATCGTCCCATATAAATGGTATTTTTTGATACACCCATGAGGCGGCGTCATAATCTCCCGCATAAAAAACCACAAAATTTTTGTTGCCTGTTTTGAATTTTCCATTGGCAGCAAGCAGGCCCTGCTTTTTCAGAGCTTCGATGGTTGTACGATTTTGAGGATAAGATGATTTTAAAGGGAAATGCGCCCAGAAAGAAGCGTTGGCCATAGCGCCATAACCAATGGCATCGGCATCCTGAAAAGCATTATAGGCGCTGATGAGCCGGGTATATTGCCATTCTGTTTCCACGTCCTGGTGTTTCCCTCCCGCATGGCAAGTATATTTAAAAGCCCAGGAAGGGAACCCGCCTATATGCAACATTGCCTGGCCGCCATTTTGCGCATAAGCATATTGCAGCAGTAATTTTAAAGTAGCGTAATCAGTACCTGCGGCCTGCCCGGGATCATCTGTAGCCGGCTCGTCATCCCAGGGAGAAAGGTCAAAAAAGAAGCCCTTTTTGCTTACAAAAAAATCGTGATTGGTTAAAGTATGATGATTGGCCGGCGCACTGCCCGGTTTTTGCATCCAATACTGATCAATGTAATAAGCGGCATACGCGGTATTGCATTTTCCCGTTTTCAAATACTGCCTGATAAACCAGCGATATGCATCATTTTTGGCCGAGCCTGTGGATGGCAGCCCTGTACCGGGAATGATACCTGAGCCTGTAAACAGGGATGATCCGTCTTTATTGACCAGCCATTGTTTTACTGCAAAGCCCATTGATATCAATTTTGTATAAATACTCGTGGGCGAAGTGTCGTAGCGCACTGCAATTAAATCTTCAATACCCGCAATGGAGGATGCAATATTGCTGGTAGCCGCCACAGCAGGATCGTACACAACCAATCCTTTTACGCGTTTTTTATAACAAACAAAAGCTTCGTCAATATTGTTCAGTTGCACCACAGGCCTTGCTGACAGCCATTTTCCGGGCTGCCGGTATTTATCCAGCCAGTAGTCATCAATGCTCCTGCCATCCGTTACAATATATTTTATGTAAAAATCCGGGCTGTTCCTGTTTACAATTCCCTGGAGCGTGGCAATGGCATGAGCCGCATCCCATATCACTTTAATGCTATCTGCATTTTTATAACTGCTGCCCAGAAGATACCGCAGATCCAGCACGGTTATGGCGGCGCGCTGATCAGCAGGCTGCGGGCCGTTATGCCGGCGCTGGCACAACCCATGCTGGTAAACGGCCCCTATAAAAAATAATATGAACAATTTCCTTTTCACTGAAATATATAGCAAAGCGGCGTAACCTTATACTTGTATATACATGAACATCCTACCGGTTACAGCATTTAATTTTTGGTATTGCAACAATCGTTATCAAACTTCACGCTTCAAATATAATTACTTTATTTTAAACTTGTATATACAAGTTTGATTTTTTAAAAAAATTTTTTTCTAACCCGATACGTTATTCCACTTACGGTTGCATGGGCGGGCGTATTTTTTATTTATCGTTCCTGCTCATTGAATACGGCACATCCGCATCGCTGATCCCCCGGGCTTTATTAGGTTGTGCATCCATTTCAAAATCAACAGTCATTCCTTTTTGCATGCTGCTAAAGCTCAGCCAGTTTTTGGTATATGGCCGGCCGTTTACCTTAGCCGACTTTATATACCGGTTTTGATCGTTGTTATCAGGAGCATTAATGGCTATTTTTTTTCCGTTTTCAAGGTAAATTGTCACCTTTTTAAATAAAGGCGTTCCTATTACATATTGGTCCACGCAGGATGTTACAGGATAAAAGCCCAATGCAGAAAAAACATACCATGCGCTGGTTTGACCATTATCTTCATCGCCACAATAACCGTCCGGAGCAGGTTTATACATCCGGTTCAAAGTTTCCCGTACCCAATACTGCGCCTTCCAGGGCGCGCCTGCATAATTATATAAATAAGTCATGTGCTGTATGGGCTCATTGCCATGTGCATACTGGCCCATGTGCGCAATCTGCATTTCACGTATTTCATGAATCACCGTACCATAATAACTATCGTCATAAGCCGGAGGCAGGGCAAAAACAGTATCGAGTTGTTTCACAAAATTCTCTTTGCCGCCCATCAGGTCTATTAATCCCTGCACATCCTGAAACACGCTCCATGTGTAATGCCAACTGTTGCCTTCCGTAAAAGCATCGCCCCATTTGAATGGATTAAAGGGTGTTTGAAAAGAACCGTTTTTATTTTTACCTCGCATCAGGTTATATTCCGCATCAAAAAGATTATGATAATTCTGTGAGCGTTTTTTATATATTTCTGTTTCTGCCTCAGGTCTTCCCAGCGCTTTTCCCAACTGGTAAATTGCAAAATCGTCAAAGGCATATTCCAGGGTACGGGCTGCACTTTCATTAATCTTTACATTATATGGAACATAGCCCAGCTCCTTGTAATAAGATATCCCTTTTCTGCCTGTAGCGTTGGGCCCTTCATTATTGGCGCCATGCAGCAGCGCCTGGTACAAGGTGTTAATATCATATCCCCTCAGACCTTTTATATAAGCGTCTGACACTACTGCAGCCGAATTATTGCCTACCATAATATTGGTGTAGCCCAGCGCACTCCACTCAGGCAGCCATCCGCCTTCTTTATAATCATTTACCAGCCCGGCCTGCATTTCTCTGTTAATGGAAGGCGCGAGTAAATTCAGCAACGGGTATAAGGCCCTGAACGTATCCCAAAAGCCGATGCCTGAAAAACGGTATCCGGGATATACTTTACCGGTATGCGGGCTGTAATGCACCGGTCGGTTTGCCGCATCCATTTCATACATCTTATGAGGGTAAAACATCGTACGGTACAAACAGGAATAAAAAGTGCGCAACTGATCTAAAGAGGCTCCCTCTGTTTCAATCCTTTTTAAACGATCATTCCATAACTTCTTCGCCCTGGCCATTGTTTGTTCAAAGGCGTCTCCAGCCACTTCCCGTTTATAATTCAATTCAGCCTGCTCAAAACTGATAAAGGAGGTAGCGATACGCATGTGCACCTGCTCTCCTCTTTGTGTTTTAAAACCTATAATTGCCCCGGCATGATCTGCCTTCGTTTCCAGGCCCGTTTCATTCAGCTTATTCCCTTCCCAGGTATGCGCGTTATCGAAAGGCCTGTCAAAATAAATAACAAAAAAATTTTTAAAGTCAGGCATGTGCCCAAGGTCATGTTGTTTGGTGGAATAACCGATAACCTTTTTTTCTGAAGGAATTATTTTAATATAAGAACCGTTGTCAAAAGCATCTACCACAATAAAGGCGCTGTCGGTTTTTGGAAACGTAAATCTGAATTGCGCACCCCGGTCGGCAGGCGTACATTCAGCGGTTACATTATAGTCTGCCAGATAAACACTATAATAGTAAGGTTTCGCGGTTTCCGCTTTGTGCGAAAACCAACTGGCCCGGGCATCCTGATCAAAAACCATCTTACCGGTTACAGGCATTACAGAAAACTGGCCATAATCGCCAATCCAGCAGGAAGGCTGGTGTGTTTGTTTAAACCCGCGTATTTTATCCGCATCGTAAGTATATATCCACCCATCTCCCATCCGGCCGGTTTGTGCGGTCCATTGGTTCATGCCCCAGGGCACGGCTACCGCAGGGAACATATTGCCGGTGGAAAGGGCCGGTTTTGACATAGTGCCCATTAAAGGATTTACCAGTTCTGCAGGATCATTTAACTGGGCGGTTACCACAAGCTGGCTGCAAAGCGCCGCCATCAATAGGAGGCTGCACCGGTTGAAATATTTCATGTGCTTATTTTTTATAAATCAAGAGATGCTGTATCCCTTCAATTGCAAAAATGACCGTTCGTTTCATCCGTAAATGTTTGTTTTTTTAATGGTCTCATGCCTGTCCCGAACTTGCTTCGGGAGAACCTTGCTATATACCTGCCTCGCCGGTGAGAAAAATTATCATGCTCTGTTTCATTCGTACAAGTTTGATTTTTCAATGGCCTCATGGAACCTCGCTATGCACATTCCCCTGGTGTGAGAAAAAATTATCATGCTCGGTTTCATCCGTATTTTTTATCCCTGTCGCTTCATTACTTCTGGTTTTTATCTTATGCCCGATGGCGGTGCGGCATCATCCCCGCTGCCCCACTGTTTATTAGCCACAGGCCCCATCTGCAATTTTAATACGCCGCCTTTTGCCAGCGCTTCATGCGTGAACCAGGGTTTGTTGAGTGCAATTCCATTTAACGATGCCTCCTGAATATATTTATTTTCTTTACTGTTGTCTTGTGCAGTAATGCGAAACTGTTTACCGTTGGGTAATTGAATAGTAATATTGCTAAATACCGGGCTGCCGATATTATAAACCGGCACACCGGGCGTTACCTGGAAAAAGCCCATCATGGAAAATACAATAAAGGCGCTCATGCCGCCGCCATCCTCATCACCGGGCATTCCAAAAAGATTGGCCGGGAACCAAGTGTTCAGCAACATTCTTATGCGTTTCTGCGTTTTCCAGGGAGCTCCCAGGTAATTATACAAATACGGAATATGAAACGAAGGCTCATTGCCCATTACAAACTGCCCGGTGAGGCCCGATGCATCAGGGAATATTTGCCAGAATTTGAATTTGGGCAAGCCTGCATCTTCCCTGAATAACTGATCCAGTTTTTCTTCTGCCTTCTTCTTTCCGCCCATCAACTGAAATAATCCCGGCCAGTCGTGCATTACATCCCAGTTAAATGTATAGCCGTTAAGCTCAGTAAAGTATTCCCTGCCGGCAAGTTTGGGATCAAAAGGCTCAATCCAGTTGCCGTTCTTATCCTTAGGCCAAACAAATCCTTTATCGGTACGAAATACATTCTTATAGTATTCGGATCTTCTCAAAAACAATGCACGGTCCTGGTCGCGGCCTGCATAAGGCGCTAATTGTGCAATGCACCAGTCGCTGTAGCTATTATCCAGCGTTACAGATACAGCCTGCCGTTTTTCCCATGCCGTATCCACCTGTTTAACCGTTTCCCGCGCACCCGGAGCCAGGCCGGGCATATATCCATGCTCATTGTAAAAAGAATCCAGCGATGTGGCCGGCCCATTGTTCCAGGGCAGCAGTGTAGATTCCAGAGAGCCTTTTCGCATGCCTTCATACGCTTTCTTCGCATTAAAACCGCGAAGGCCTTTCATCCATGCATCCGTTATCCAGATAGCCGCATTATTACCTGTCATAGCCGGCCAGTCGCCAAACACCAGGGCAAAAGATGGCATCCAGCCGGTTTGTTCATACATCGTAATATAAGAATGAATCTTGGCGGTTTCTTTCTCAGGATCGAGGATTATATGCAATGGTTCCAATGCCCTGTATGTATCCCACAACCAGTTATCAACATAGAAAGGCTCATTATCGTTATGCACCTGGTGATCATAAGCGCTGTAATATTTTCCATATTCATTAATATTCACCATTCTTTCATAGCAGCGATACAGGGCAGTATAGAAAACTTTTTTCTGATCCAGGCTGCCTCCTGTTACCTGTATTTTGGAAAGTTCCTTATCCCATATCTTATACGCTCTTGTTTTAAGGGCCGCAAAATCCCAGTTCTTTATTTCCTGCTGCAGGTTATACTTTGCCTGTTCCGCACTGATATAAGAGATGGCATAACGGATACCTACGGTGGCAGATTCATCGGCAACATGCGCCAGCAGCAACTGCCTTCCGCCCTCTTCTTTCCGCTTAAGATCAAGAATGTCTTTATCCAGTTCTGCATAGAAATAGGCTTTCATGCCGGCAAAATCTTCTGATCCGCTTATAGTACGCTTGTCTGCCACAGTAAGTGCGCCATTTTGGTTTAAGGTTCCAAACCGCAAATAATGCGCTTCATTGCCTTTGAACGATACACGAAAAAAACCGCTTCTTTCCGCAGTAGTATATTCTACTTCATCTGCACCATCTTCTGATGTTACCCTGTAATAATATGGAGTGGTTGTTTCGCTTTCAACTGTGAGCTTTTTTGTCCAGATACTTTCATCCAATCCGCCGCTCACCGGCAGAAAGGAAAAATTCCAGTAAAGCCTGTGCGATGCCACGTTTAAAGGAAAATGGCTAACCTGGTCGTCAAGCTGGTCCTTTTTAAACGGATACACCCGCAGCATGCAATTAGGTAGCTGTACAGTAGGGCGCACAGGCTCAAGGATGATGCCTACGCCGCCAATGGTGGGATCAACATATTGCAGGTTGGATGTGGTTATCTGCTGCCCGATACATTGTACAGAAGCCAACATGAAAAAAAGTGTCCAGTGTCTCATTCGTAAATGTTTGATTTTTCAATGGTCTCATGGAACGCCTTAGTATAATTCCCTGTGAGAAAAATATTTTACATGGGCATGTCTTTATCTTATGCTGTTATAAATGACGACCGGTATCCATAAAGGGCAGGCAGGTTCAGGCAGGCCTGTAGCGGCAGGATGCCTTCAGACGATGTGGGCTGAAACAGGCTGGCGGCAGCCGCGCACACGCCATAGTTCAGGCTTTCCTGCATTGCCATCCCCTCATGAATGCCCAACAAAGCGCCCGCAGCAAAAGCATCTCCGGCGCCTACGGTTCCCGATATTGTGCCTGCCGGCAATTGCAATCCCGGCTGAAACACCTGCTCGCCGGCTGCGCTTACGGCAACTGCGCCTTCGGGAAAATGAAGCACTGCCCATTTACGCACGCCCATTTCAATAACCTGTTCTGCAGCCTGCCAACAGCCTTCCATGCATATACTCGTTCCTTTATATGTTGTAATGCCTGTGAGTTTAAACGCTTCAAACTCATTGATAAAAAGATAATCAAGCCAGGGTAGTGCGGGCGGAATTACAGAAGCAAACCGGTCGCTGTTTTCGCTTACAATATCTGCTGATGTAATAAAACCCTCATCTGAAGCACGCTTCAGCACACGCGCCGCTCCTGTAATGCCCGTTGCATCTGTACGATCCAACTGATCCAGCAGCAGCAAATAGCCCAGGTGAAATATTTTAGCACCTGATATAGCAAAATCAAACCGATGCTCATCCAGTAATGCATTTGCGCCCCGCTGGTGAAAGAAAGTTCTTTTTCCTGTAGCTTTTACTGTCATCACATCTGTATAGGAAGTATGCGCCGCCTCTGTTTGCCTAAGTTGCCTGGTATCAATGCCCATTTGCCGGCATTCTTCCATAATGGTATTTCCCCTTTCATCCGCGCCCAGCAGCCCGATGGCTTCCATCGGAAAATTGGCGCCGAGTTTATATAATGCCTTAAGCAGGTTATAGGCAGCACCGCCGTTGCTGCAATACTCTTCCGTAATATTGGCCAGTTTTTCCTGTTCGGGAAAGCAATCCGTTATTTTCACCTGGTCGGTAATCCAGTTGCCGCCTGCCAGGATCCCTTTTCGCATAATATTATTTTTGTATGGTTCAAAAAACAGTTTTTTCATCGGCCAGTAACGCAGCAGCTTCTGCGGGTGTTGCACCTTCGTGCACAATGGCCATCAGCGCAGCCGTCATGCCCGCCGGGTTTGCATGCTGAATCACATTTCTGCCATAAACAATTCCCTTTACCCCCTGCTGCATTAATTCAAAGGTTCTGCTTAAAATTTCTTCATCGCCTGCCCTGCCGCCGCCACGCACCAGCACCGGTATGGCGCCGGCGGTTTCAACCACTTTGTGATATTCATTAATTGCATCCGTGGGATCGGCTTTAATAATGTCGGCGCCTAATTCCACGGCCTGCCTTACCAAAGGAACGATCTTTGCCACATCGCCATCTACCTGGTATCCGCCGGCTATTTCGTTAGGCCGGAACACTAATGGTTCTATCATTAACGGCATGCTGTAATGGTCGCAAACCGGTTTTATTTTAAGAATGTTCTGCATACACTGGTCAGTTACTTCCGGCTGGCCGGGTATCCGGAACAAATTCACCACCACACAGGTCGCATCCAGGCGAATAGCCTGCTCCACCGGTTTTTCTATCATCCGGCTAAAGAGCGCACGTGGCAGTACATTGCCATATACATTGGCAACATCGGTCCGCAGCACCAGGGCTGGTTTTTGTTTACCTGGTATAGATTGCAGGTAATGGGCCTGCCCTGTTGTGAGCTGAATGGCATCGGGGTTTGCATGCACCAGTATGCTGATGGCTTTGTGAATATTTTCAATTCCCTGGAGAAAAGGCATTTCATTAAAAAAGCCGTGATCAATGGCCACATCAAAACAATTACCTGATCTGCTGTTAAAAAGCCTGTTTAATTTAAAAGTCTTCATCTGTATATTTTTTATTTTTCAACACAAAAAATGGTATTAGCCAGTTGCTTTCCTGCGCATACAATAGAGTCCGAAAACAGCAATATAGCAATAGCACAAAAGCGGTAATATATATGAGCGCTGCAGGCCGGCCCAGTCAGCAAGGCCGCCCTGCAGCAACGGAATTAAAGCGCCGCCCAGGATGGCCATAATAAGCAGCGAGGAGCCCTGGT
>NZ_JASGEX010000069.1:0-15101 GCF_047606085.1 Parafilimonas sp. | reverse complement strand
TTTTCCTCTTCCGTTAAATCCACTTCAACAATTTTTTCCCAGCCATTCTTACCTATAACCACAGGTACGCCAAGACAAATATCGCTTTGGCCGTATTCGCCATCGAGATAAACGCAGCAGGTAAATAATTTTTTCTCATCTCTCACAATAGATTCAACCAATGCGGCGCCTGCGGCGCCGGGCGCATACCATGCAGATGTACCGATCAGTTTGGTAAGCGTGGCGCCGCCAACCATTGTATCGTTTACAATCTGTTTTTGCTGTTCTTCGCTTAAAAAATTTGTAACCGGCACACTGTTCCATGTTGCCTTGCTTATTAAAGGGATCATGGTTGTATCGCCGTGGCCGCCTACTACAATTGCATTCAGGTCTGCCGGGCTGCAGTTAAGGTGCTGGCTTAGCTGGTATTTAAACCGTGCACTGTCAAGGGCGCCGCCCATGCCAATTATCCTGTTCTTCGGCAATTCGCTTGCAGTAAGCGCCAGGTAAGTCATTGTATCCATGGGGTTGCTGATGACGATAATGATGGCATTGGGTGAATATTTCAAAATACTGCTTACAACACCTTTTACAATGCCTGCATTGGTGCCAATCAGTTCTTCGCGGGTCATGCCGGGTTTGCGGGGCAGGCCGGATGTAATAACAACTACATTACTGTTAGCCGTTTTTGCATAGTCGGCCGTGCTGCCGCTTATGCGTGTATCAAAACCAAGCAGGGCAGCGGTTTGCATCATATCCTGTGCTTTGCCTTCAGCAAGGCCTTCTTTAATGTCGAGCAATACAACTTCATGCGCTATTTCTTTGCGCACAATGTTATCGGCACAGGTTGCACCAACAGCACCGGCGCCTACAACCGTAACTTTCATATTTCATTTTTTTGGTGAACAATCATTTCGGGGTGCAAAGGTAAGCGCCAGCAAATCACATTTCCCTGATTCTTAACAGGAATAAAAAATTTTCCACTTTTGCGCAGTTTTTACTTCTAAATTTCGAGGCACAGAAAATAAGTTTTAGCTTTGCATGACCACTGAGAAATTTTATCTCTCCGGTCGCCGGAATATTAACCATTTACATAAGATTCAATGAAAACAAGGCACAGTAATGGCTGTGCAGGTTTTCTTTTTTTGCTGAATAAAGATTTGTAGTACCCCGAATTGATCGGGACAGGCAAGTGATGCGACGCAACCGTGCTCAATAGAGCACTGCTGCCGGTAACATAATAAAACACCCGAGAACATTTAAATTATTATAACTATAAATAATTAAGTTATGGCAAAATATATTTTTGTTACCGGTGGTGTAACGAGCAGCTTAGGCAAAGGCATTATTGCCGCTTCGCTTGCAAAGTTGTTGCAGGCAAGGGGTTTCAGGGTTACAATTCAAAAGCTTGACCCTTATATTAATATTGACCCGGGAACGCTTAATCCGTATGAACATGGCGAATGTTATGTAACCGAAGATGGCGCGGAAACCGATCTTGACCTTGGCCATTACGAGCGCTTTTTAAATATTTATACGTCTCAGGCAAACAATGTAACTACGGGCAGAATTTATCAAACTGTAATTGACAAGGAACGCGCCGGTGAGTTTTTGGGGAAAACAGTACAGGTGGTGCCGCATATTACGGATGAGATCAAGCGCCGCATGCTGTTGCTTGGCAATGATGGCAATTACGATATTGTGATAACGGAAATTGGCGGAACGGTGGGCGATATTGAAAGCCTCCCATTTATAGAAGCCGTGCGGCAGCTGCAGTGGGAACTGCCGGAAGGCGATGTTTGCGTTATTCATCTCACCTTAATTCCATATTTGCGTGCCGCGAAAGAATTAAAAACAAAACCAACCCAGCACAGCGTGAAAATGCTGAGTGAAACAGGCGTGCACCCTGATATTATTGTTTGCAGAACAGAGGAGCCGCTGAATAATGATATTAAAAGAAAGATCGCTTTGTTTTGCAATGTAAAGCCGGAAGCGGTTATTGAAGCAATGGATGCTTCTACCATTTATGAAGTGCCGCTGATCATGCTGCGCGAAAAGCTGGATATAATTACGCTGAAAAAATTAAATACCACGCTGGTGCCCGAAGCCGACCTGAGGAACTGGAAAAGCTTTCTTGACAAATTGAAATACCCGAAAAGCAAAGTGAATATCGGGTTGATAGGAAAGTATATGGAGCTGCAGGATGCCTATAAATCAATACTGGAAAGCTTTATACATGCCGGCGCCATAAACGAAGTGAAAGTGAATGTAATTGATGTGCACAGCGAAAGCCTGAACAGGCAAAACGTGAAAGAAAAGCTGGAACATCTTGATGGCTTGCTGGTTGCTCCCGGATTTGGCAAGCGTGGTATTGAAGGAAAGATAATCGCCGTGCAGTATGCCCGCGAAAACAATCTTCCGTTCTTCGGTATTTGCCTGGGCATGCAAATGGCCGCTATTGAATTTGCGCGGAATGTGCTGGGTATTGAAAAATCACATTCAACAGAGATGGACCCGCAAACGCCCGAACCTGTTATTGATATGATGGAAGAACAGAAAAACATCCGGAAAATGGGCGGCACCATGCGCCTGGGCGCTTACCCCTGCGAAATAAAGCCCGGAACATTGGCACACCATATTTATAGTAAAACATTAATCAGCGAAAGGCACCGCCACCGTTATGAATTCAATAATAAATATCTTGACCGGTTTGAAAAGAACGGCATGATGGCCAGCGGTGTTAACCCCGATACAAACCTGGTTGAAATACTGGAAGTAAAAAACCATCCTTTCTTTATAGGCGTTCAATATCACCCGGAATTAAAGAGTACGGTAGAAAAGCCGGCGCCCCTGTTTGTTGAGTTTGTTGCTGCCGCTAAAACCTATAACGAGCTGCGCAGTGAGGTGAAGAACCCCCCGCTGTTGCAAAGCGAAATGATATGACCTCACCCCCAACCCCTCTCCACTTGTGGAGAGGGGCTTAGTTCATGAATGTTTTAATTGTTGAATGAATTTGAACCGTTGCTTTCTTATTTATATTTAAAAATAGCAACGCAACACGATATTGTTAGAAAAAGGAGAGTCCTTCCGACACGGAAGGACTTTATATTTTATTACAGGCTATACTGCTAAAAACAGTGAATCAAAAACGGGAAGAAAAATTCAAAATTTTAGGGATGCACAAGTCCTTCCCTTTGGGAAGGATTTAGGATGGGCCGCCCTACCTCCTGCTATAATTAGGCGCCTCCCTTGTTATTTCAATATCATGCGCATGGCTTTCCCGCATGCCGGCATTGGTTATTTTTACAAATGTGGCACTTTGCAGTTCAGCCAGTGTTTTTGCACCGCAATAACCCATACCTGCTCTTAATCCGCCTGTAAACTGGGCCACTACTTCGCTTAAAAAGCCTTTATAGGCAACGCGGCCTTCAATGCCTTCGGGCACAAACTTTTTAATATCATCTTCCACATCCTGGAAATACCGGTCGCTGCTGCCCTGCGCCATTGCCGAAATGCTGCCCATGCCACGGTATTCTTTAAACTTCCTGCCTTCATAAATAATCGTTTCGCCCGGGCTTTCTTCCGTGCCGGCAAAAACGCTTCCCATCATAACTGTGCCGGCGCCTGCAGCCAGGGCTTTTACCATATCGCCGGTATAACGAATACCGCCATCGGCAATTAATGGAACACCTGATGTTTTTAAGGCCGATGAAGCTTCCATTATGGCTGTTAACTGCGGCACACCGGTACCTGCAACAATTCTCGTGGTACAAATAGAGCCTGGCCCAATACCCACTTTTACGGCATCTGCACCAGCCTCCGCCAATGCTTTGGCGCCGGCGGCCGTACCAACATTACCAGCAATTACCTGTAGGTTTTTAAAGCGCTTCTTCAAGGCTTTTAAAGCAGTAATTACACCTTTACTATGGCCATGCGCGCTGTCTAAAGTAACAATATCAACGCCCACATTTACCAGCGCCGCGGCACGCTCATTCAAATCTTTTGTAATGCCTAATGCTGCGCCCACAAGTAATCTTCCAAACTCATCTTTAACGGCATTGGGATAATTGCGCAGTTGCAGAATATCCCGGTATGTAATAAGCCCTGTAAGCTTGCCTGCCTTGTTTACAACAGGCAGCTTTTCAATTTTATATTTATGCAGAATGGTTTCAGCTTTTTTAAGGTCGGTGCCATCGGGTGCAGTAATGAGATTTTCTTTTGTCATGGCCTCGCTTACGTTTCTCTTCTTATCCGTTTCAAACCGCAGATCGCGGTTGGTGAGAATGCCAACAAGGAAATTATTTTTGTCAACAATAGGAATGCCGCCAATCTTATTTTCTTTCATCAGCTTTAAAGCATCGCCAATGGTTGAATCCGGCGTAAGGGTAATGGGATCAACGATCAGCCCGCTTTCGCTTCTTTTTACCTTTCTTACCTGTTCAGCCTGTTTTTCAACGGACATGTTTTTGTGCAGGATACCAAGGCCGCCCTCCCTTGCCAGGGCAATAGCAAGACTGGCTTCTGTAACCGTATCCATGGCTGCAGACAGCATGGGAATATTAAGTTTTAGTGATTTGGTAAGTCTTGTGGAAATATCTGTTTCGCGGGGAAGAACCTGGCTGTAAGCCGGCATTAAGAGCACATCATCGAAGGTTAAACCTTCCCCAAAAAAACGGGTTTCGTTTGAAGCTTTATTTATTGTTGCCATGTGCAAAGATATAACTGCAAACAATTGGTCACAAAAAATTGAAGTGTAGCAATACGTTAATTCAGGCGTATTTTAATTTTTCTTTCTTTTCGATAATTTTCCGTTCAATGGGAACACCGGCCGGCAGCGGTTCTACAGAGACGGGTGGCAGCACCCGCCTGCGAAATTTTTTGAAATCACCCGTTCACTCATCATTTAAAAATGTGCGGGGATTTTTATATGTTTATGCAATCAATTAATGTACATGCATAAAATTTACGCGCTGTTATTATTCTTCCTGTTTTTTTATAGCTGCAAACATGATAAAGCATCCCTTTCCGGTACTGAAAAAGTAAGTGCCGGAGACTTTCTGCATGCCTTTGCCGACATAAAACTTCCTGCTTACATTGGCGACACGGCTTTAAAAAATTTTGGCGACACTACTGTTATAAGCACAACTGTTTTTACCCAGTTTATAGCAGATACGGCATTAAAACGCTTTACCGGGAATGCAGGAAAGGCCATCATTCACCCGGCAGGCATTATCCGAAAAAAGGAAAGGGATTTTTTGCTGGCCACATTTACAGCAGGCAGGCAAACCAGCCTTGGTGTTTTTGTGCTGGACGACAAGCATAGATTCCTCTCATCATTTCCACTGCTCACTCCGGGTGAAAAAGACGATTATAAATACAGTGTTTCCATAACAGAAGAACCCACCTTCATCCTTAAAAAGGAGAAACGAATTAATAACATAAGCTTATATACAAGAAACGGCTACGCTTACAGCCCTTCCGCAAAAACATTTTCCAATGTATTAAACGATTCCAATGAAGATACAGCGAGGAACAGTGAGATTATTAACCCGATTGATACATTTCCGGCTGTGAATAAGTATAGCGGCGATTATATAAAGGACAAAAAGAATTTTATATCGGTGCGGGACGGTAAAAATGCAAACGCGTATTTCTTTTTTGTTCATTTTGAAAAGAGCACCGGCAATTGCGTTGGTGAATTAAAAGGCGTATTGAATTTAACAGGTGAAAAGAATGGCATATTTACCGAAAGCGGTGATCCCTGCGTTATCCGCTTCAGGTTTGCAGGCAGCACTGTTACCCTAAAAGAAGAAGACAATTGCGGAAACCACCGCGGCATAACCTGCCCTTTTGACTTTACTTTTAAGAAGAAAAAAACTGAAAAGGCAAAGCACGGATAATTAACTGCGCCTGCTTCTTAAATGTGTAAAAAGTACATTTATTCATTTTAAACTTATATTGCGGCGCTTTTTACAAAAACCAACAGCTATGGATTTTAAAAATTTTAAAGTTCCTTATACTACAGATGATCGTTATGCTAAGAGAGCAGCTTACTTCTCCATGGAGTTTGCCATTCACCAGCCATTAAAAATTTACAGCGGGGGATTGGGCTTTTTGTCAGGCTCGCACCTTCGCAGCGCTTATGAGCTAAAGCAAAACCTGATAGGCATAGGCATTTTATGGAAATACGGTTATTACGACCAGGCCCGCAACCAGGATCAGACTTTGCAGGTTACTTGGATGGAAAAAATATACAGCTTTCTGGAAGATACGGGCATCAAGTTCCAGATAATTATACATGATGTACCGGTATGGGTAAAGGCATATTACCTCAATCCCGAGACATTTAATTCGGCGCCTTTATTTTTATTAAGCACCGATTTGCCGGAGAACGATTATGTGTCGCAAACCATCTGCCACCGTTTATACGATGCCAATGTTTCCACCAAGGTGGCGCAGTTTATGCTATTGGGCATAGGCGGCGCGAAGCTGGTAGATGAATTAAATTTTAATCCTGACGTATATCACTTAAATGAAGCGCACGGCATTTCTGCTGCATTCTATCTGCTGCAGAAATACAAGAGCGTTGAAAAGCTGAAAGAACATCTTGTTTTCACCACACATACACCGGAAGAAGCCGGTAATGAAAAGCACGATATTTATCTCTGTCAGAAAATGAGCTATTTCTGTGGTTTTAGCATTGATGAAGTAAGAAAGCTTACAGGCATTGAAGATGACCAGTTCAATCATTCTTTGGCCGCACTGCGGTTTGCAAGACTGGCCAATGGCGTTTCGCAACTGCATGGAAAAGTGTCTAATGAAATGTGGAACAGGTATAGCGGCATTTGCCCGATCATATCCATCACCAATGCACAAAACTGGCGTTATTGGGCCGACAAGCAATTGTATGCTTCCATGGATGAAAATAACGACTGGCGCTTTGATGACCGTAAATGGTATTTGAAAAAACGGGCATTTGAAATTGTTGCCGATCAAACAGGCAAATTATTTAATCCAAGCATATTAACCATTGTATGGGCAAGGCGTTTTGCAGGATATAAACGGGCCGATTTTCTTTCATGGGATATAGAACGCTTTAATGCGCTTGTAAATAATAAAAAATACCCGGTTCAAATTATATGGGCGGGCAAACCATACCCGGTAGATTACCCGGCAATTACCCAGTTCAACAACCTGGTTCAGTTAAGCAAGAACTATAAAAACGTGGCCGTGCTTATAGGATATGAGCTGGCGTTAAGCAAAAGATTGAAACAGGCTGCGGATGTATGGCTTAATAATCCGCGTGTGCCAAGGGAAGCTTCCGGAACAAGCGGCATGACTGCTGCCATGAGCGGCGCCGTTAATTTTTCTACCGATGATGGATGGATACCGGAATTTATTAATAACGGCAACAACGGCTTTGTGGTGCCGCAGGCAGATTACCACAGTATGAGCGTGCAGGAACAGGATACCTACGACCTTAATAAGATTTACGAGATACTTGAACAGCAGATTTTACCCATATATTATGAGCAGCCTGATACCTGGCGCCAGATAAGAAAAAATGGCATGCGTGATGTGCGCGTACAGTTCGACAGCAACCGCATGGCGCATGAGTACTATGAAAAACTGTATAAGTAATTCTATGTTATTCAATGCTTACTACGTTAAAAATGAGTTGTCAGTAATGAAATAGCGCATAGCCATTTACGTTTGACGATTCAGGTTACTTATCGCGGCATTAAAGTTGATTCAACCCTAAAAACATTTAATATGTACGAAGATTATATTACCACGCAGGATGAAGCCATTTGCCATCTTTTTTTACATTGTTGTTTTAAAGATGGAAATTTCACACAGGAAGAGGTGAATACCGTGGCTTCAAAATTTGTTGACCTGCAAATTCATAAAGACCTGAATTTTAAAGAAGAGCTATTGCATTACAGGTCATACAAAGAAAATATGGAAGATGAAAATGCGTTTTTGCAATATCTATTAAAGCTGATAAACCCTGTGCAGAACCTTGCCTTATATTCTTATTGTATTGAGTTATGTTTAAGCGATCAGCAGTTAACGGCTGATGAGGATGCATTGCTGTCTAAATTAGCCGTGCAACTTGAAGTTAGCAATGAGGACAAGCATGTAGTAGATAAGCTGACCACTCAACGCAAAGCCGTTGAAATAGAAAAGATATTTTAAGCTGTTTAAGAACCTGTTTGAGTTATTTGATTAAGATTGACTATGAATAACGGTCAGACGCTTCAGGAAACTGTTTAATTCATTTTTGCCACTTGAAAAGCATCAGACCGATACTGGTGATAATGTTTTTTTATTAACTCAAACAAAACTTGGGCGCATTTCAATTTTTCGATTCATATATCTTTCCGGTCGGTGAGACGCCGGCCGGTAGCGGGTTCTACAGGCGGGTGTCTCACCCGCCTGCGAAAAATTGAAATGTGCCCAACAACTTCTAAGAAGCAGTTGTATCAATGTTTGCCGCCAGATGCCTGGATGCTTTTAATTTAGGCGCTAATACATACAGCGCAGCACCTGCTATAATTAAGCCCAATGAGATTATTTCAGCCTGCGTTGGATTGATGCCAAGAAAATGGTATTTTGTATTTACGCGAATGTGCTCTATCAAAAATCTTTCAATGCCATTAACAAAGAGATAGATGGCAAATAACCGGCCCGGTATTTTTATTCTTTTTCTTATTGACCATAAAAAAGCAAATAATAAAAGGCAAACTACAATTTCATAAACAGGCGTGGGAAAAACAGGCAGCGGTAAATGGTTACAATAATTATCCCAGGTGCAGCCAAAAATCGGAATGCCTTCGCCATTTACATTGTGCGGATAAGTATAGGCAAAAAGCCAGTTAGGCAAGCCTAAAAACGGTTTTACGGCTGCATGCTGCACATCATTGAGCGCGCCAAACTGGCTCACATAATAAGAAGCGTTATCAGTCAATACCTTTTGAAATTCGGAAGGTGAATTCGCTAATTGAACACCGCCTTCTGCGTTGCTTACAAAAGCACTGTTTATAATGCCCCAGTCGCCATCGCCGGCAACCTGGCAACCCATTCTGCCCCATCCGTAAGCAAACATTAAACCCGGTGCGCAGGCATCGGCAACATTTATAAAACTTATTTTATTTTTTCTGAAATAATAAAGCAGGGCAAGTGATGCCACAATTAAACCGCCGTAAAAAGTAAGGCCGCTTGCGGAAAATAAATTGCCGATCGGATCCTGGATAAAACGATCCCAGTTTTCAAGGTTGTCAAAAATCTTTGCGCCGGCAAAACCGGCTACGGCAGCAATAATGGTCATGTCGCCAACGCGGTCGCTTGGCCATATTCTTATTATTCTTTTCTCTGGTTTGGGCAGCTTTGATTTGTTCTTCTCCCACCATTTAAAACCCGCAAAGAACAACCCCAGCAAAATACCCGCGGGCAAACTTCCCAGCGAAGAAAAAATAAATTCCTGCGGATCGTTCATCGCGCCTTTAATAATAAAAATGCCGAGGATTTTATATCCCAAAAGAAAACCGAGAAAAAAATTTATAAGCAGTTCTGTTACGCCTGCGGGTTTACCAGCTTCAATAGTTACTTCTTTATAGGTAAAATAACCCAAGGCCTGTTTGCGCTTTAATTCTTTAACCAGCAGCCAAGCACATACTAAAAAAGATATGGCAACGCAAAAACCAAAAGTGTTTACAATCTTCAATGCCGGCAAATTCCATCCAAAAACCTCTTTAAATAAATAATACAGATTGGGATACATGCATTTATTTTAAAAACGTGCAATGATACTAAAAGAATAAACCCATTGTTTAAAACACCTGGCTTATAAGCTTAAACATAAACAAACAAATCATAGAAACGAAGTCAAATGAAAGATTCTTGACAAAAAGTCCCGATAAATTTCCATATTTTGAAATTTTGTCATGGTTCTTACTGGTAATGTGCAGTTTTTTCCTGAAAAATGTAGTGGTATGTTGTTTGAGCATTATAAAACCAAATGATTAAAGAACACAAAAAACAAAATACTATGGCAACCTTAGTAAAACGTAATTACAGAACTTTCGACAATTTATTTGATGAATTATTCAGCAATTTACCGGCAACTGTGGGTAAAGAATTTGGCTGGAATAATCCCCCGGTGAACATTCACGAAAACAATGATGGTTTTCATCTTGAATTAGTTGCCCCGGGCTTAAAGAAAGAAGATTTTAAAGTGAACGTTGAAAACGGTTTACTTACTGTAGGCTATGAAAAGAAGAGCGAAACAGAAAATAAAACCGATAACAACGAGTACAAAATCCATCGCCGCGAGTTTAATTTTACAAGCTTTAAACGCAGCTTCCGCATAGAAGATGTGGTAAATACCGAAAGCATACAGGCAAAATATGAAGATGGCATTTTAAAGCTTTTTCTTCCTAAAAAAGAAGAAGTAAAAGTTTTGCCTAAAGAAATTACTATACAATAAGGTTTTTTCGTAGCAGTTGGTTTTGGTTAAGCCCTGTGTTTTTACACAGGGTTTTTTGCGGCACAGCACTATGGTTCAACATTGCTGAATTAAGAAATACTCAATATGCAATCAATGTCGTTTAGTTAAGGCATGTTTGCAAAGTCCCTCCCGACCATTCGGGAGGGATTTAGGGTGAGGTCAAAACAAGGTTAACTAAATGACATTGAATACTCAATACTCAACATCTGATTATAACCCGTGAACACTCAAATTTTTACGGTACCGGATCATACCCACTTTTGCCCCAGGGATGGCATTTGGAAATACGTTTTATAGCCAGCCATCCACCTTTAAATACACCATATTTTTTAAAGGCTTCCAGCGCATAATTGCTGCACGTTGGTGTAAACCTGCATTGCGGGCCTAATACAGGCGATATTATCTTCTGGTAAATTTTTATCAGTAATATAAAAGGATAGCTAAGTATTTTTAATATCCACTTCATGTATTAATCGTTGAATGCAGGCATGCATTTTTTCTTTCAGCAAAGAATATTCCGGTAATGTTTTATCAATAAATAATAAAAATACAGCGAGTTTTTTTTCGTTGTTGCCAAGTGTTTCATGCAATGGTAATTTCTCTGTTCTGTAAGCTTCACGCAATAACCGCTTTACACGGTTGCGATGAACCGCCTTTTTAAAATGCCTGCTGCTTACGCCAACGCCCGTTTTAATGGCATCATCCTGCGTATCATCTGCAAAAACAAAAAAAACTTTCAACGGAAAAACGGTAAAGCTTTTACCTTTTTTAAATAGGTTATCTATCTGCTTTTTGCTTTTTAGCTTTTCGTGTTTGTTATATGAAAAAATTTTTGCCAAGGTATGCCGGCAAGGTATGTTATTGTTTCAACGTAAGCGTTCATTTGTTGCGGTCATTATTAATCGTTATGAAACGTTTTCTTTTCATATACATTTAACCTGCTTCTGAGATATGCGATTTCATGCTTCATATCTTGTACACGTTCCAATAGGAAATTTATAGCTTCAATCCCCTGCATATTTATATCGAGGTCATAATGCATCCGTATAAATTTTTCAAGCGTTTTCAGTTCATCTGCTTCAATAAATTCATCTGCATCAACCTTTACAGTTCTTATAAAACCGTATTGTTCCAATGAATGTATAAATGATAATTCAATTTTATAATGTTCGCAGCACATCATAGCCGGTACCAGGTTCTTGTTTTCCATAAACTATAATTTAGATAGTTGCCTGAACAATTCTTTTTGTTTTTCGGTAAGGTGGGCTGGTATTTTAACCTGCCATGTTACAAACAGGTCGCCAAATTTACCTTCCTGCTTATATACCGGGAAGCCTTTGCCTTTTAACCGCACCGTGCTTCCATTTTGCGTTTCGGGGCTTACTTTTAATTTAATCTTACCACCCAATGTGTCAAGTATATGCTCTCCGCCAAGCACGGCAGTGTACAGGTCAATTTCAGCCGTTGTGTAAAGGTCGTTGCCAACACGCTTAAACCCGGCATCATCTTCAATTTTAAAAGTAATATACAGGTCGCCGTTAGGGCCGCCGTTTATGCCTTCCTCGCCATAACCCTTCAGCTTAATAACCTGTTCATCTGCCACGCCGGCCGGCACGGTTATCCTTACCTGTTTGCCATTAATGGTAAATGTTTGCTTATGTATTGTATATGCATCCCGTAAGCTTAATTGTAAAGATGCATTATAATCGTTGCCCCTGAACTTGGCATGCGTGCTTCTGCCGCTGCTGCGTGTGCCTCTTGCATTACCAAACAATGATTCAAAGAAATCCGAAAAATCCCCTTCATGCTGCCCGCCGGAATAAGTATATTCCTGCCATCCCTGGGATGATTGTGCATGCTGTTGCTGCCTTGCCTGCTCATATTGTTCCGCATGCTGCCAGTGCTCGCCGTACGCGTCATATTTTTTTCGTTTTTCAGGATCGCTTAAAACCTCGTTGGCTTCATTTATCTGCTGAAACTTTTTATTGGCGTCAGCATCATTCGGGTTAAGGTCAGGATGATATTTTCTTGCAAGTTTGCGATAGGCTTTTTTTATTTCATCTTCTGTTGCATTCTTCTCTACGCCTAATGTTTTATAATAATCTACAAATGCCATTCGTATATGTTTATCAGTCTATATCAGGATAATTGAAGGTAAATAAGTTTTTTTTGGTTCGTTGCAGGTTTCAAGTTTCAGGTAACCAGCCATCTTATTGCTGAAGATAAGCTTTGGGTATAGGCAAATCTTTGTTTTCTATATCCCATATTATGCTGGATACTTTCCAGCCGTCTTTTGTTTTAATAAGCTGAAAGCTGTTAACGCCCCGCTCGGCAGGCATATCTGTTCTGTTGATATAGGTTTTATAAGAACTGATGCGTTGTGCAATATGGCCAAACTGGTCGGTCTTTCCATAAATTTCTTCTTCGTTAAACGATTGCAGCTTGCTTGTTTCAACATAGTTTTTGTATGCTTTTACAAAATCGCCGATAGGTAATATTTGCGCAGTGTCTGCAATAAAATTGATGAGTTGCGCCTGTGGTATAAAAGCATATTGAATGCTATCAAATGCCGGTTGCTTGCCTGCTGAAAAACCAAGCGCTTTATATGCATTATCAACTGCCTGCTTGATAGCGGCTTCATCGGGCGCCGTTAAGGTATTTGTGCCATCTGTTTCAGGTGTTTTACCGGATGAGTTGCATGCCACTAAAAAACAAACGATCAAAGAAGCATATACTGTTCTCATAATAAATTTTTATTGAAGTAAAAGAATTTTGACAGAACAGTCATAATTTTTTTATTGTGTATATTGGCGGCGCATAAGAGCGCTTAAAAAGCCAAAATAATTCAAAGCGGTTTAATTATTCAGTTGACATAAACAACATTCAATAATAATGTTCAATTAAAAAATCATAAAATTTTGCCAATGAAATATGTTGCTTTGCTTTTGCTGTGTTTGTTTACAGCCTGCTTTTGCTTTTCGCAAAATGGTTTCACCAGTTTGTTTGATGGTAAAACGCTTAAAGGCTGGAAGCGCGTGGTGGGCTCGGGCGATTATGCGGTTCAGGATGGCATGATTGTGGGCACAACCGTTGGCGGCTCTCCCAATACATTCCTCGCAACAGATAAGGAATACGGGGATTTTATTTTAACATTTGATGCCAGGGTGGATGACACGGCCAGCAACAGCGGCGTACAGATAAGAAGCCATTATAATGCAGATGAAATAAACGGCGATAATAAGGGTCGCGTATATGGCTACCAGGTGGAAGAAGACCCTTCGTCAAGGGCGTGGAGCGGCGGTATTTATGAAGAGGCAAGAAGAGGCTGGCTGTATCCTGTTACGCTTAATCCTTCAGTGCAAAATGTATTTAAGGCCGGCGAATGGAACCATTATACAATTGAATGTATTGGCAATACCATTAAAACCTGGATAAATGATAAGCCGGTGGCGTATTTAATTGACAATGCTTCATCAAAAGGTTTTATCGCCCTGCAGGTGCATGCAGTTTCTGATGCTTCTATGGCTGGTAAAAAAATGTATTGGAAGAATATTAAGATTAAAACAGGCGGGCTTGTGCCGGCAGCTTTTCTGCAAGATGTTTTTATTGTAAATACAATTCCCAATAATCTTTCAAAAGATGAAGCAGGTGATGGATGGAGATTATTGTTTGATGGCAAGACTTCAAATGGCTGGCGCGGCGCTTTTAAAACAGGCTTCCCCGATCATGGCTGGAAGATTGACAGCGGTATGATAACCGTTTTAAAATCACATGGCGAACAGGGAAGAAACGGCGGCGATATTGTTACATTAGATCAATACAGCGCTTTTGACCTTACATTTCAGTTTAAATTAACGCCCGGCGCCAACAGTGGTGTAAAATATTTTGTAACGCTGAAAGAGAATAGCGACAGCTCTGCCATCGGGCTGGAATTTCAGGTTTTGGATGATAAGCTCCATCCTGATGCAAAGCTTGGAAGAAACGGTAACAGGACCTTATCTTCCCTGTACGATTTAATTCCTGCCAATAAAAGTGAACGTTATTTTAACCAGCCAGGCAAATGGAACTGGGGAAGGGTGATCGTGTACCCAAACAATCATGTGGAGCATTGGCTTAACGGTATTAAGGTATTGGAATACGAACGTGGCTCAAAGGCATTTGAAGACCTGGTTGCCATAAGCAAATACAAAATATGGGATCATTTTGGCGAAGGAAAAGAAGGGCATATTTTGTTGCAGGATCATGGCGATGAAGTGAGTTTCAGGAGCATTAAGATTAAAGTGCTTGAGTGATGAATTGTGAATGTTATTGTCCTGAATTTGTTTATCTGTAACTCATTCACCCGTAATACCCAAAAACCTAAATAATGATTACAGTTTATCACATACCGGCAATTTTTTATTAATGAAAACCCGGGCGGCGGCTTGCCGGTTTGCGGCCGGAACATACAGGGGCGCAAAGGCGCACTGGCAATTTCAAAACTTCATTCGTACAAGTTTGTTTTTTCAATGGTCTCATGCCTGTCCCGAACTTGCTTCGGGAGAACCTCGCTATGTACCTGCCTCACCGGCAGGCAGGCATTCCCCTCCCGAAGCTGGTTCGGGACAGGTTG